>JAATGA010000339.1 GCA_015654855.1 Rhodobacterales bacterium | reverse complement strand
GCAGCTTGCCCGGAATGATGACCCTTCGGACCTGCTGGCCGCCCATCGGCTTATCCCGGCGTTGCGCGATGTCAGCTTTTCGGTGGCCGAAGGCGAGAGCTTCGTCATCATGGGGCTTTCCGGTTCCGGCAAGTCCACCTTGCTGCGATGCCTGTCGCGGCTGATCGAGCCATCCTTCGGCGATCTTCGCCTGGATGGCCGGGATCTGCTGACAATAACCCGGCGCGAGATGATCGAGCTTCGGCGAACCGCGATGGGGATGGTCTTCCAGAACTTCGGTCTGCTTCAGCATCTGACCGTGCTGGAGAATGTCGCCTTTCCGCTGCGGGTGCGCGGGGTCGCGCCGGAAGCGAGGGCCCGCACCGCGCAGAAGATGGTCGAAATGGTGGGACTCGCGAGGCGGGAATCCGCGATGCCGCGCGAGTTGTCGGGAGGGCAGCAGCAGCGCGTCGGCATTGCGCGGTCGCTGGCAGGCAACCCCAGCCTTTGGTTTCTGGACGAGCCGTTTTCTGCGCTGGATCCGTTGATCCGGCGCGAAATGCAGGACGAGGTGCTGCGGCTGCAAAAGATGCTGCGCAAGACCATCGTCTTCGTGACCCATGACATTCAGGAGGCCTTCCGCCTGGCGGATCGCATGATGGTCATGCACAACGGCCGCATCGTCCAGATCGGCCGGCCGGCTGAACTTCTGCTTTCGCCCGTCGACGATTATGTCGCGAGCTTCATGGAGGATGTCCCCCGGGGCAAGGTGTTGAAGGCCGGCGACCTGGCGGATCCGGGGACAGATGTCGCGGCGGACTGGCCGACAGTTTCAGCAGCAGCGCCTTTGGAGAGCCTGCTGCCCATGTTCGTGGCCGGTCGGCGCGGCGTGGCGGTCACCACGCCGGACGGAGGCCTGGCGGGCGGTCTTTCCGCCGAAAAGGTCATGCGGGCGGTGGCCTTCGGGGCAGGTTCCGATGCCGGCTGAGTCGGATATTCGCCCGTTCCCGAGCCATCGGCGGCGTTCCTGTGTCCAGATCCTGGTTCTTGCCGCCTTTGCCGCGCTTGTCGCGCTCGGTGCGGCGCTGCCGGTCCTGAAACAGTTTCCCGATGCCATGACCCTGCCGGTGGCCCTGGTCGTCGAGACCATGATCCAGCCGGTTGTCACCCTGCTGTCACCGGTGACGCAGGCCATCGCCACGGCCATGGACCTCGTGCTGAAAACCGTCATTCCCTTCATGCAGGCCATGCCCTGGCCACTGATGATCGCCGCGACATTTGCTCTGGCCCTGGCTTTGGGCGGGCCGTCTCTGGCGGTTCTGACCGGCCTGGCCCTGCTATACACGGTTGCGAGCGGCTACTGGTTGCAAACCGTAGCGACGGCAGGGCTGCTGGCAATCGCATTGCCGGGCGGGATCGTCCTGGGGCTGTTCGCGGCCACACTGATCCATCTTCTGGGCTTAGGGCAGCGGTGGATCGGCGTCGTGCTGGATGTCATGCAAACCTTTCCGCCCTTCGCCTATCTGATCCCGCTTCTCGTGCTTTTCGGTTTCGGACCTGCTGCGGGGCTGTTCTCGACCATCATCTACGCCGTCCCGCCGATGGTGCGCGCGACATTGCTCGGCTTTCGGCGGATCGACCCGGATACGATCGCCGCAGCGCAAATCTCGGGATGCACGCGACTTCAGCAGCTTTTCCTGGTCGAGTTTCCGACGGCACGGAAGGATATTCTGCTCGGCGTGAACCAGACCACGATGGCGGCGCTTGGCATGATCGTCATCACGGCGGTGATCGGCGGATTCGAGGATATCGGCCAGGTGGTTCTGCAAGCCGTGCGCAAAGCCGATTTCGGGCACGGTTTGCAGGCGGGACTCGTCCTCACACTGCTCGCGGTCGTGATCGACCGCATCATCCGGGCGGCGACATCGGGTGCGCAGCTGCGGGGACGCAAGCCGCTGCTCGCATTGTCGCTGTCGCTGATCCTGATCGCGATCCTGTCGGCGCTTTTCGCCAGAGAATTCGGGATGCGGACGAACATTGTGCCCACGCTGTTCGACCCGAGGGTTCTGAACGACAGGCTGATCGGGCTGGTGCAGGCATGGGCGCCGCAGCTTAGCGCGTTCAAGACCTCTGTCGTTTCCTTCGTTTTGATGCCGGCCAGACTTGGCCTTCCCACGGCCGTCCAGCCCCGGTTCTGGGGCGTGGCATGGTCCGGTCAGGCAAGCCTGGCACTCGGCCTTGTTGCCACATGCGGCATTCTGCTTGCATGGTGGCGCGGGCGTGGCGCCCTGGCCAATCTGCTGGCGGTGGTGGCAGCGATCATGTTCTGCGGCATCGTCGGCCTGCCCTGGCCCGCGCTTTTGTTGCTGGTCACTGCGGCGGGCTGGAAGTTCGGTGACCTGCGCCTGGCCTTTTTGACCGGAGGATCGACCCTCGCGATCATGTCGGCGGGCTATCACGATGCGCTTTCCGTCTCGCTCTACCTCTGTGTCGTGGCGGGGCTGGTCAGTTTCGGCATCGGCGCGACACTGGGGCTTATCGCCGCGAAGAACGAACAGGTTTCGCGCCTGATGCGGCCGGTGACCGATCTTCTCCAGACGCTGCCGCAGTTCATCTTTCTGATCCCCGCGCTTCTTTTCTTCAGCGTGGGCGAGCTGACCGGGCTGATCGCGATCTGCATCTATGCCGTGGCATTTCCGATCCGCTATGTCGAGCACGGGCTGCGGCAGATCGACCCCGCGCTTCTCGAAGTGGCGCAGCAGCAGGGTTGCACCCCCTTTCAGTCACTCATTCTGATCGAGATCCCGACGGCGCGCCCGACCATTCTTCTTGGCCTGAACCAGACGG
>JAATGA010000210.1 GCA_015654855.1 Rhodobacterales bacterium | reverse complement strand
GGCCGCCGGATCGGCATGATCTTTCAGGAACCGATGACCTCGCTGAACCCGGTGCATACTGTCGGCGGCCAGATCGACGAGGTGCTGCGCGCCCATACCGACATGGCCCGCCGCGCGCGCCGTGCCCGGGTGCTGGAGTTGCTGGAACTGGTGGGAATCCCCGATCCCGCGCGGCGCATCGACGCCTATCCGCATGAGCTGTCGGGCGGCCAGCGCCAACGGGTGATGATTGCCATCGCCATCGCGCTGAACCCCGATCTGCTGATCGCGGATGAACCGACGACGGCGCTGGATGCCACGATCCGCCTGCAGATCCTGCAATTGCTCGATCGGCTGCGGCGCGATCTGGGGATGGCGCTGGTCCTGATCTCACACGACCTCGCGGTCGTCGCCCGCTGGAGCGACAGGGTGATCGTCATGCACCATGGACAGGCGATGGAACGGCTCGCGGCCGGGTCGCTGTTTGAGCAGGGCAGCCATCCCTACACGCGCGGGCTGATCCGTGCCTCGATCCGGCTGTCGGACGGGCGGCATTACGCCACCGCGCGGCTGAGCGAGATCCGCTGTTCGCGCACAGAGACGGGATTTGTCTTCGACCTGCATCAGCCGCCGGCCCGGCCCGCGCCGCCCTCTTCGGGGCAACAGTTGCTGAATGTCGAGGACCTGGTCGTCGAATATCCGGGCGAGCGGACGCCGGTGCGGGCGGTCGACGGCGTGTCCCTGTCCGTCGCCAGGGGCGAGACACTGGGTCTGGTTGGCGAATCCGGTTGCGGGAAATCCTCGCTGTCGCGGGCAATCCTGCGGCTGACCGCGGCACGGTCCGGGCGCATCCTGCTGGAAGGCGTGGATATCGCACCGCTGCGGGGCAAGGCGCTGCGCGACATCCGCCGCAGGGTGCAGATGGTGTTTCAGGACCCCTTCGCCTCGCTGAACCCGCGCCACCGGATCGGCGACATCCTCGAGGGCGTGCTGCACGTCCACGAACCTGGCAATGCCGCCGCCCGCGCCCGCAAGGTGGCCGAGATCCTCGACCAGGTGGGCCTGCCCCGCGACACAACCGACCGCTTTGCGCATGAGTTTTCCGGCGGGCAGCGTCAGCGCATCGCCATTGCCCGCGCCCTGATCCTGCGCCCTGACCTGATGATCTGCGACGAGCCTGTGTCAGCGCTGGACGTGTCGGTTCAGGCGCAGATCCTGAACCTGCTGACCGATCTGAAGGCAGAATTTGGGCTGTCCTACCTGTTCATCTCGCATGATCTGGCGGTGGTCCAGTACCTGTCGGACCGTGTCGCCGTGATGCGCGGCGGCCGGATCGTCGAAGAAAACGATCACCGCCGCATCTGGCGTGACCCACAGCACCCCTACACCCGAGAACTTATCGGCGCCGTCGCCTGAACCGCGACGCTGTGCCCCAACCGCCCGCGACGGGCCATATGATCAGGAGATCAGACCAATGACCACAACGACCACCCTTCCCCGCCTGAATGCAACCGAGGCGCTGGCCGCGATCCGCGACGGTGCCCTGCTGATCGACGTACGCAGCGAGGCCGGTCGCCACCGCGATGGCGAGGCGCAGGGCGCCATCATCGTTCCCAAGGCCGAAGTCGTTGATCTGCTGACCAAACTGGTCAGCCCCAAATCCGCTGATCAGAAGATCGTGGTCTTCTGCGGCTCGATCAAGGGATCCGAGCCAGTGCTGGAAAAGCTGCTGGCGGCGGGCATCCCCAATGTCTTCGACGTCGACGGCGGATTCGCCGCCCTGACGACCGAGGGCGGGCTCACGCGCATCGAACGGGCCCGACCTGTGGCATGAGCCGGTAAATCCTTGTCTCCGTACCCCTATCCGGGTGCGGAGATGACGAAAGCACTTGTTGCATGAGGGGACATCGGGGATATGCTCGGTCGTCGCTTCTGTCACCCGGAGTTGCGGCAAGAGCCGATTCATCCGGGCCGCGAGATGCGAGGGACCAGTCGTCGATGCTGACGCGCAAGTCGAAATACGGCCTGAAGGCGCTGGTCTACCTGTCGATGCTGGAAGAGGGTGAGGTCGCCATGGTCTCGGACATCGCGGCCGCACGGAAGATCCCCTCGAAATTTCTGGAAGCCATCCTGGTCGAGCTGCGCAATGCCGGCTATATCGCCAGCCAGAAGGGGCGTGGCGGCGGTCACAGGCTGGCCCGTCCCGCGGGCGAGATCCACCTAGGTTCGATCATCCGGGTGCTCGACGGCAGCCTTGCCCCCATCCCCTGCGCCAGCCGCAACCAGTATCGCCCCTGCGACGACTGCAACGTCGATCTGTGCGAGGTGCGCCGCGTGATGGTCGATGTGCGGCAAGCGATCTGCGATGTGCTGGACCGCCAGACCGTCGCAGATCTGCGGAGCAATTCGGAACTGGCACTATTGGCCGACCTGCCCTGCCCCGATTGACCTGCCGCAGCCGTGCCTGTTGCGCTGTCGACCGCGGCTCTGCGGGGCCCTTGCGGGCAAGATCCTACCCGATCACACGGCGCCTTCGGACAAGGGCGCCAGCGGCGCCAGGCCCAGCGTGCCACGCAGCGTCGCATCGGTATAGTCACTGCGGAATAGCCCCCGTCGTCGCAGTTCCGGTACGACCTCGGCAAAGAAGGCATCGGCGCCGACCGGATAGGTCGGCGGCAGGATGTTGAACCCGTCAGCCGCCCCCTCACGAAACCATAACTCCAACGTATCCGCGACCTGCGCGCCGCTACCGATCAGGTTCAGCTGCACATTGCCCAGCTTGCGCCGCGCCGCCTGCGCAAGCTGTCTGATGCTGAGGCCCTCGTCCTGCGCCCAGGCGATCAGACGGGTCTGCGCCGTCACGCCATTGCCGGGGGCCGTAACCCCCGAGACCAGAGCGACCGGCAGCGGACCGTCGGGATCGAACGCCCCCAGATCAACCTGCAAGTGAAGGCCAAGCATCGCGACCGGATCGGTCGTTTCCTCGGCCAGCGCCTCCAGTTCGTCATGCAGGGCACGGGCTTCGGCCTCGGTGCCGCCGACGTAAGGGACCACGCCGGGCAGAATCCGCAACGCCCGCGCCGACCTGCCGTACCCTGCCGCACGCGATTTCAGATCACGGTAGAGCGCCTGCCCGTTCGTGAGCGTCGAAGAGCCGGTATAGACCAGCTCCGCATGCCGTGCCGCAAAATCGCGGCCCTGATCCGAGGCCCCCGCCTGAACGACAACGGGCCGTCTCTGGGCGGATATCGGGGCGGATAGGCGCGCCCTGACATCGACAAAGCGGCCTTTTGCATGCCACGGCCGCCGCGGCTGACCGGCGGCCCCCTCGCCATCCCATAGACCGAGGATCGACGCAATGAATTCACCGGCCCGCAGATAGCGATCGGCATGGTCGGGATGGGCGACATGGCCGAAGTTCTGCGCCACCGCCTCCCCAGCCGAAGTCACGAAGTTCACCCCCAGCCGCCCGCCGCTCAGCCAGTCGAGTGCGGCGGTGCGCGCCGCCAGTGCCTCAAGATCGCTGTAGGTGGTCGAGGCGGTGCCGATCAGGCCGATATGGCTGGTCACGGCGGCGATTGCGGCCAGATTGCAGAACGGCTCGGGCACATAGCTCAGTGGCCAGACCCCGTTGCTCCATGCCGGCAGAACCGGGGAATCACCCATGAACACCGCGTCGAACTTCGCCCTTTCCGCCGCGAGGGCGAGATCGCGCAGGCAGGCCGTTTCCTCGACCGATCCGGCGGGAGCCGCAGGGTGACGCCACCCCGCCCGGTGAAAACCAAGCGCCCGCAGGTTGAGATTCAGACTCATCTGCCCCGGATGCGGATGCCCCTCATGCCTGCTCATGCCGACAATCCCTGAAAAAGCTCTGCCCCGGCAAAATCCGCAGCCGTGACCGACGGACGCGACAGCCCTAGCCGGTCGCGCAAGCTGCCCTCTGCCGGTCGGGGTCGGCCGCTCAGCAGGCGCGGTGCGATGTGATCGACAAAACGGCGCAATGCCGACACCCCCCGCCAGCGCATGCTGACACCCTGCAAGATGCCATCTCGGAAAAGCGCCTCCAGCGTCTCGGCAATGGCGGTATCGTCGTGACCCAGATCACCGATCAGTGGATCGCCCGGATCGTCCAGCCCGATACGGGCGAGCAAGCACCCCGACGGCACCGCCTTCCGCAAGCCGAAAAGCGTCTCGGCATCACCGCAGGCCAGCAGAAGATCGGCGCCTTCCGCCTCTGCCGCGCGCGCCGCTTCCACGGTCAGGACCGGATGGCCCTGCGGCGTCCGGCTCAGCGGCAAGGGACCGCGCACCCGGAAATGCGGCCCGACATGGTTGGTATGGCGCACATGGCCAGCGGCGATCAGCACCCCCGCGTCCTTGTCGGCCACGACAGCATCATCCGCCCACCCGTCCCAGAGCTCTCGCATCAGCAACAGATATTCCCGCCCGCGTGTGCCCCGCAAAGCGGCGCCGTCAAGAACGAACCCGGCCCTCCCGCCGGAAATCCTGTCCAGCGCGGCCAGCCGACGCGCGGCAAAATAAGGGTGTTCCGCAGCCATGTTGACACCCGAGATCAGCCCGATCCGGCTGGTCTGTGCCGCGATCCAGGCGAGAGCGATGCCGCATTCGGCATGGTCCACGTGGCCGGCGCCCACAGGCGCAGAAAGCGAGAACAGTCCGGCCTCCTCCGCCGTGCGCGCCAGCGTGACCAGATCCTGCGCGGAGGGAGGCGTGGCCCCCTCCGCCACTTCCGGCCAGATGGATGCGTCCAGAAGCAAATGCGATTGCGGCACGGCGTGCATTCCCGAATAATGAATATGGCAGCCGCCAGGGAAATCGGATCGTTTACGGACTGGCAAAGCTGCGCGAAGAATACGATTTGTCCGCAAAGGATGTTTCCAAATATCCGATTACTTCAAGAATCAATTCATCGCATATTAAAGATCGGCGATCATTTCTTTCTATCTCCTGTTTTTATCCTGGGAAATATCGCCCCGAATCCGATCTGCATCCGCAGTAGATTTTACCTATCTCGGAAAAATCATCCCCATCAGCAGATAGAGATGATGGAAATCTGCTTCTTTGGCCGCGCATATCGCCAACCATTTCCTATTGCATGAAAATGCTACCGAGAGTTAATCATATAAATATACTATGATTTCTGTCGCGTTTCTTCCGCAGAGCCAGAAATCCGGTGATAAACCCGGCAGGAGATGAAAATGACGGCCACCAAAAACAAGCGTCAGATTCATCTGGCGGCTTTCATGTTCTCAGGTCAGACGACCCAATCCTGGCGCCATCCAGATATTCACGATCACGATGATTTCGATATAGATTACTACATCGAATATGCCAAAACTGCCGAGGCCGGTTTATTCGATACGGTCTTCGTTCCCGATACCTCGAATGTCGGGACATGGGCTCCGCAGGTTCTGGAGACGATGTGGAGCGTCCGGCGGTTCGAGCCGCTGACGCTGATGACCGCGGTTGCCACCCATACGAAACATATCGGCCTGACCAGCACGATTTCGGTCTCGGATCACGAGCCGACGGTCCTCGCCCGGCAGCTGGCTTCGCTCGACCATATAAGCCGGGGCCGCGCGGGCTGGAACATCGTCACCACCCCCGGCGCGGGCTCGGGCAACCTGCGCCTGCCCGAGAATGAGACGCATGACGGCCGTTACGACCGCGCGCGGGAATTCTATGAGGTGGTCTCGGCCCTTTGGGACACCTGGGAGGATGATGCCTTCCTGGTCGACAAGGCACGCGGCGTCTATGTCGATACAGACCGCTTCCACCGGCTTGACCATGACGGGCCGTTCTACCGCGTCAAGAACGGCGCGCTGATCACCGCCCGCCCGCCGCAGGGCCGCCCTCTGATCGTGCAGGCCGGCGGCTCACCCAAGGGCCGCGACTTCGGCGCGCAGGTCGCCGATGCGATCTTCTGCTCGAACCTATCGCTGGATCAGGCACGCGCGTTTCGCACGGATATGCGCCACCGCGCGGCGCTGGCCGGACGCGATCCGGACCTGCTGAAGATCCTCTCCGGCACCGGGGTGATCTGGGGGCGCACCAAGGCCGAGGCCGAGGACAAGTTCGCCGAAATCTGTGCCCTGCATCCGATCGACGTGGCCGTCGCCAATCTGCTGATCGACTTTACCGGCTTTGACCTCGATGACCCCTTCCCCGAGGTCACCGATGCGATGTGCCAAAGCACCACCGCCCGGGCCAAGGTGATCGGCTCTTACGCGCGGTCGCAGGGCTGGACCATCCGGCAAGCGGCACAGAACCTGACCGCAACGATGACCCACCGGGTCGTGCTGGGGGACACCGCCTCGATCGCCGACCAGTTGCAGGAGTGGTTCGAGGGCGGTGGTGTCGATGGCTTTGTGATCATGTCGCCCTATCTGCTGGGCGGCCTGCGCGATTTCGTCGCCCATGTGGTGCCCGAACTGCAACGACGGGGCCTCTACCGCACCGAATATGAGGGCAGCACCCTGCGTGACAGCCTCGGCCTGCCCCGCCCGGCGAACCGCTATGCCGCGCTGGCAAAGGCGGCGGAATAACGATGCTGTCTTCCGCTTCTGAGATCACCGGACAGGATCGGGCACGTATCCATTTCGTGCTTTTCGCCCTGCCGGGGACCAGTTCACAATCCTGGCGGCATCCTGCGGTTCCGGTCGATGCGATGTTCGACCTCGACTATTTCACCCGGCTCGCGCAAACGGCCAAGCGGGGCCTGTTCGACGCGCTGTTCTTCGCCGACAGCTACGGGCTGATCCCCGACGACCATATGCCCCGGTATTCCAGCGCCTCGGTCTTCGAGCCCCTATCCCTGGTTTCGGCCCTTGCGGCGCGGACCGACGAGATCGGCTTCATCTATACCGCCAGCACCAGCCTGAGCGACCCTTTCGCCCTGGCCCGGCAGGTCGCTTCGCTGGACCATCTGTCGGGTGGGCGGGCGGGGTGGAATGCCGTAACCTCGCGCAGCCCCGAGATCGAGCGCAACTACGCCGCCCGTCTGGGCGAGCGGCGGATACGGTATCGCAAGGCCGGAGAGTTTGTCGAAGTCGTTCGCGGGTTGTGGGACACATTCGAGGACGAGGCCTTCCCCAAGGACCGCGAAGCCGCCCGGTTCTATGATCCGGCGCGGATGCATCGCCTGGACCACCGGGGTGATTTTTTCACCGTTGAGGGACCATTGGGTATCGCCCGCCCGCCGCAGGGCCATCCGGTTGTTGCGCAGGCCGGCGCCTCGGACGAAGGGTTGGATTTCGCCGCCACCCATGCCGAGGTCGTCTTTGCCGCCAGCCTGACCCGCGATTTCGCGCAAAGCCTCTACCTGGATCTGAAGGCACGCGTAGTCGCCCGTGGACGGCAGGCCGGGGAGCTGAAGATCCTGACCGGAACCACGGTGATCTGGGGCGAAACCGATGCCGAGGCGCAGCAGAAATATGAAGAGATTTCCGCCCTGTTCGCCGAGGAAGGACATCTGGAAACCATCGCGGCGATGATCGGTCTGGATCCCGCGCAGATTTCGCCCGACGTCCCGATCACGGCGGCGGTCGGCGAGACCATCGACAACATCTATCGCGGTGGCGGGCATCAGAAGGCCCTGCTCGACCATGCCCGACAACGTGGTCTCAGCCTGCGGCAGCTCGCACGTGAAACCGCCGTTACCAACAAGCACCGGCTGGTGCTGGGCTCGACCCGGACCATTGCCGACGATCTGGAGCAGTGGATCAGCACCGCGGCCTGCGACGGCTTTGTCTTCATGTCGCCCTTCATGCTGGCCGGGCTGGAAGAGTTCGTGACCCATGTCGTGCCAGAGTTACAGCGGCGCGGGCTATACCCGACCGCCTACGACGGCCCGACCCTGCGCGACAAGCTGGGGCTGGCACGCCCCGCCAACCGATACGCGCGCCACGGCAAGGATGCTGCGGCCTCCCTCCCCCCCCGCCCAAAAGGACGCACCGCATGACCGCGATCAGCAGACGCAGTTTCAACCTAGGCCTCGGCGCCCTCGCGGGCCTCATGACGCTGGAGGCCTTCGACGCGGGCGTCGCAAGGGCGCAAGGCGGCGGGACACTGGATGTCCTTGCCCCCTACGAGCCGCCGCTGCTGACCCATATCGAACGTAGCGGCAACGAGGCGATCTCGACCAAATTCCTCGAAGGGCTGCTAGAGATCGATCTGGACGGTCAATTCCAGCCTTCCCTCGCCGAGGCGTGGGACGTCAGCGCGGATGGGCTGCGCTACAGCTTCCGGCTGCGTCCCGGGGTGAAATGGCATGATGGCGGTGATCTGACTTCAGCCGATGTGGCCTTTTCGATCCTGACGCTGAAGGAGACGCATCCCCGCCGCCGTTCGACCTTTGCCAATGTCACGGGCGTCGAGACACCCGATCCGCTGACGGCGGTGATCGTGCTGTCGCAGCCCGCGCCGTTTCTGCTGGGCGCGCTCAGCGCGCATGGCACGCCGATCATCCCCAGGCATATCTACGAGGGCACGAATATCGGCGAGAACCCGGCCAATCTGGCGCCCATCGGCACCGGCCCCTTCCGCTTCGTCGAATGGGAACGCGGCAGCCACATCATCGTCGAGCGCAACCCCGATTACTGGGACAAAACCAAGCCGCATGTCGACCAGATCGTGCTGCATTTCATCCCCGATTCCGGCAGCCGGGCAGCCGCGTTCGAGACAGGCACCGTGCTGATCGGCACGACGACGCCGGTGCCCTTTTCGGAAATCGACCGGCTGAAACAACTACCGGGGCTGGCCACGGAAGCACGGGGCGATTCCGGCGCGGGCAACCACAACCAGATATTCTTCAACCTGAACAACAAGGAAGTCTGCGATCTGCGTGTGCGGCAGGCCATTGCTCATGCCATCGACGCGGCGACCCTGCTGCAAACCGTCTGGTACGGCTATGGCGCCCTTGCCCCAAGCGCCATCGGCCCCAAGCAGCCCGCTTTCCATAATCCGAACCTCAAGCCCTTTGCTTTCGATCCGGCAAGGGCCGAAGCGCTGCTGGACGAGGCCGGCTATCCGCGCGGCGCCAATGGCAAGCGCTTCGTGCTGCGGGTGGTGCACAACCCCTACAGCCCCGTCCTGCGCACCTCGGCCGAGTTCGTAACAGCGGCGCTGCAGGCCGTCGGCATCGACGCCCGGCTGACCAGCACCGATATGGCCGCCTATATCAAGACCGTCTATACCGACCGCGCCTTTGACATCGACGTGCAGAATGCAGGCAATGGCTATGACCCGACAGATGGGGTTCAGCGCTGCTACTGGTCGAAGAACATCAAGCCCGGACTCGCTTGGTCGAACCAGAGCCATTACAGCAACCCCGAGGTCGATACCCTGCTGGAAGCAGGCGCCATCGAAACCGATCCCGAAAAGCGCAGGGATCTGTACTTCCGCTTTCAGGAGATCATCTACCGCGATCTGCCTGCCATCGGGTTGGTGGCCTTCGACTCGGTGACGCTGTTCAACACCAGGGTCGCAGATCATACGGTCAACCATCAGGGCGCCTCGGGCAGCCTGGCCGCGGCCCGGCTGGTATCATGATGGGCTTCGGCGGGGCGGGTAGCCGGTCGCCATATTCCGCCCCGGTCCTGCCATGACCGGGGCGGAGATGCTGGCCGAAGCACGTGCGGCGCTGAATCAAGTTGATCTCTTGCGCGACGACGCGGTGCCGCCCGGGCCGGATGATTGTGACGTGGCGGTGATTGGCGCCGGGCAAAGCGGAATCGCCATCGCCTTCGCGCTGCGGCGCGCCGGCATCCGCAAGGTCGCGGTCTTCGACCGTGCCGCCGAGGGGGCCGAGGGCATCTGGACAAACATTGCCCGCATGACCCAGTTGCGCAGCGAAAAGATCGCCCCCGGACACGAACTGGGCCTGCAGCAGCTGACCTTCCGGCACTGGTACACCGGGCGCTATGGGGCCGCCGCCTTCGCGGCGATGGATCGCACCCCACCACCGGTCTGGCAAGACTACCTGACCTGGTATCGGCAGGTCAGCGGCATCACCCCGCATTGGCAGCACGCGCTGACCCGGATCGAGCCGGGCGAGCCCGGTCAGGGCCTCGCGCTGGATTTCGCGACCCCTCGCGGTCCGCTCAGGATCAGCGCCCGCAAGCTGGTTCTGGCCACCGGGATGGACGGCACAGGCTACAACCACATCCCCGACGAGGTAACTACGCGCCTGCCCGCCGACCGCTATTCCCACAGTCAGGAAGAGATCGACTTTGATCGCCTGCGCGGCAAGCGCGTCGCGGTGGTGGGGGCGGCCGCCTCGGCCTTTGATGCCGCCTCGACCGCGCTTGAAACCGGCGCGACGCGTGTCTGTCAGTTCGTGCGCGGAGCGCAGCTTGCCAAGCTTCCCGCCGGCGGCTGGGACACCACCGGCATTGCCCAGCGCCAGTTCTTCTATGACATGCCCGACAGTCTGCGCTGGCAGATTTCAGCCATAACCCGACGGCGCGGAGCGGCGCCTCCGTGGTCGGTCGAACGCGCGACGCAACATGCTGCGCACAGCCTGCATTTCTCGACCAGTCTGGCCAGCTTGCGAATGGAAGACGATATAGTCCTAACCCATGATGGCCAGAAACATGGCTTCGACCATCTGATCCTTGGCACTGGCTACCGTCAGGATCTGACCCGTCGGCCAGAGCTTGCCGCGCTGGCTCCGCTGGTGCAGCTGTGGCGGCACCGCGATGTGCCCATCACCCCGGAAGACCGTCACTGGGGCGAACATCCCTATGTCGGCCCCGGATTCGAGCTGCTGGAGAGGGTTTCCGGCACCGCCCCCTGGCTGAATGACATCCACGTCTACACCTTCGCGTCCATCGTCAGCCACGGCATGCATATCGGTGACATCGCCAGTGCCTCGACCGCGATCCCACGTCTGGTGACCCATTTGCGGCGCGGGTTGTTCGAGGCGCACTCCGCCGCCTATCGCAGCAGGATCGAAGACCAGCTGCACCATTTCATTGCCTATACCCGGGAACATGGGGATGACCCTGTTTTCGCACCCAGCGAAGAGTAGCGCACAATGACTTCAGACACCGAAATTTACTCTTTCGCCAGCCCGATACGGAAGACGCCTTCCAATTGGCAGACATCAACAAAATGGACGGGAACAACAGGTCAGTCTAGCAATTGGAACAGGGTTTTCCGGAAACGGCTCAGGTCGTTTCCGCCTCGGATGCCAGGCCGCGCAATGTTCGAAAAACTCACGAACACAACAAGGCTGGCGGAAAACAGAATGATGACCGGAGTGAACTGCATTTTCGGAGACTGGACCGATGTGCGTCTTCGCTTTCGAAACGAGCCGCGCCGTTCTGATGTCGGAATGGTGACAATTCCCGCCACTCTGCACGCACGTGGTGATTGCCGGATCTGGCGGACCGACGGTGGCCTGGTCACACGAGATCGGCGGCCTCACCGTCTTCACCAATTCGCCCGGCTTGGCCCGGGCTTCGATCAGCAGTTCGATCTCCCGGTCTGAGAGTGATTTTCGGAACCATGTCGAAACGACATCCACGCAACAGGCACACTTTGATAGGCAATCAAATGGCAAATGAAATTGACCGGCGGCACTTCCTCGGCGCTGGCGCGCTCGTGTTCGGCAGTTCGCTGTTTATGACGGCAGCGAGGGCTCAGCAAAGTGTAGGCTCAGAAAATTCGACTTTGCGAGTCGGAGTCGTCGGCCCCACCTTGGCCAGCATCGATCCCAACACCACCCTGCGCACCGGCTCGCAAAGCCTGGTGTGGGCCATCTACTCGCGTCTGACCTATCTTGATGAGGCCGGGCAGGTTAAGCCATCACTGGCCACGTCATGGGAGCGAGAGTCGCCGACGGTCTGGGTGTTCAAGCTCGACCCCGAGGTCAGCTTCGAAAATGGCGTCGCACTGGACGCCGACGTTGTTGTGTGGAATCTGCGCCATATCTTTGACCCGACCACCGCCCCCTCACCCGCATTACGGTGGCGAGCTTCCATCGACTCGGTCACCAAGGTCGATACGCGGACAATCCGCATTGTTACCAAGCAACCGATACTGCAACTGCCAAACTATCTGGCGACCGTGTTCTTCCAGGAGCCGGGTTGGGCAGCCAGCCACAAACCCACGAGTCAGGCATTGGGATCGGGGCCCTACCGATTGGAGACATTCGTTAACGAGCAGCAGGCGACACTCGTCCGAAGCAATACCTACCGGGGGCCGAAACCGGTCTTCGACAAGATTGTGGTCAATGGTTATGCCAGCGAAGCCACCCGGCTCAACGCATTGCGCAATCATGAGATCGACGCGACGTTGACCATTAATCCGAGCAATTTCCCGTCGTTGCTTTCGGTGCCTGGACTGAAGATTGGTGGCGAGCCGGGACAGCGGATTCAGACTCTGCAATTCAATTTCAACCGCAAACCGTTCCAGGATATTCGGGTGCGGCAGGCTCTCAACTACGCAATTGATCGCGAATCAATCACCAAGTCGGTCTATAAGGGCACTACCTCGCCCAATCGAACCCAGGTGATCAGCCGTTTTTATTCGGGATACGATCCGGATGCTACGGTCTGGGGCTATGATCCCGAAAAATCTGCCCGGTTGCTGACGGAGGCGGGTTATTCCAAAGGCTTTACCGTCAACGTCAACGTGCCCAGTCAGACCTACGCAGGCGCTGAACTGGCTATTCAGATAATTAAGCAGGAATGGGCAAAGCTTGGTGTGACACTGGATATTTCCGTACTACCCAGCGGTCCGTGGGGAGATCTGAACACCACGAGCGACTTGGCTAAAGCACCGGATCTTATCTATTGGGGCATACAGAACGCGAATCTCGACTCTCTGGAAAACTTGCGATCATGGAAGTCGGACTATCGCGACAATGACGGTGTCCTGCCCAACCATACAGAGTTCGACACGCTGCTGAATCAGGCGGCCAACGCAATCACCGACGACGAGCAACTGTCTTTGGTTCGGCAAGCGAATGGCTGGCTGCGTGACAACGCGGCGCTGATTTACCTGTGGGATCAACCGCAGACATACGCCTATTCAGATCAATTGAAATGGTCCCCACGCTATGATGATTGGTTCGACTATATCAATATCGGCAAGGCAGGGTGACTTGCATGTCGAAATTCTTGCATTTCAATGCATTCCAGATGCTCACACCAGGGGCAGACGGGCAATGGCGGTCACCAGAGAACCGACGTGATCATCTGTCGCTGCGCTACTGGCAGGATCAGGCGCGGCTATTGGAATCAGCGGGTTTCGACTCGTTGTTTTTTGCCGACATTCTCGGAGTGTTCGAGACCCGCGAGACCGGACCCGAACTATCGGTGCGCGACGCTCATGTCTTTCCGCTCGGTGACCCCTTTGTCCTCGTGACGGCGCTGGCATCGGTAACCAGCAAATTGGGGTTCGTGGTTACCGCATCGACGACCTATGAGCCGCCCTATCTGCTCGCCAGCAGGTTCAGTTCGCTCGACCACTTCACCGATGGGCGCGTCGGCTGGAACATTGTGACATCATACCTCGATACCGCTGCGGCGAACTTCGGTCTTGATACGCAGGTCGAGCACGGCGAGCGCTATGAGCGTGCCACCGAATATAACGACCTCGTCGAAAAGCTGTGGCTGACATCGTGGGAGCAGGACGCACTGCAGGTCGACAAATCTTCCGGCGTTTACGCCGACCCGAAGAAGGTCCACGCAGTCGATTTTTCCGGGCGCTGGCACCGGGTTCGGGGACCACATCCGGTAGAGCCATCGCCGCAGGGCAAGCCGGTGTTCTTCCAGGCCACCGCTTCGCCCGCCGGCTTTGACTTTGCCGTTGCCCATGCCGAGGGCCTCTACACCCAGGCGGGAACGGTAGCCAAGCTGCGGGAGAATACCGACAGCTTGCGCGCCGCTGCCGCCCGGAACTCTGTGCCGCCGCCTAAAATCCTCGTTAACGCCGATATCGTTCTCGGCCACAGCCGTCAGGAGGCCGAGGAAAAGGCGGCCCGGCGCGGGAACTTCGTCAGCGAAGAAAGTGCGCTGGCATGGAATGGCATCGACATCAGGGCCTATCCGCGTGACACCCTGCTCTCCGAGTTGGCGACGTTCAACACCACCCGCCCGTTGCGCTCGGTCAATGGCCGCTATGACGTCACCATTGATGAATATCTCGACCACGTGAAATCGGCCAAGTCGGAATTCGCTTTCGTCGGCACAGCTGGCGAGGTCGCCGATCGGCTGGAGGAGGTAGCGGCCGAGGGGGGTGTGGACGGATTTTCTGTCGGCT
>JAATGA010000073.1 GCA_015654855.1 Rhodobacterales bacterium | reverse complement strand
GCGCCGGTGGGTCGATCTGGGCAGTGGGGGCGGGTTCCCGGGGCTGGTCGTTGCGGC
Source organism: Rhodobacterales bacterium (assembly GCA_015654855.1). Lineage (GTDB taxonomy): Bacteria > Pseudomonadota > Alphaproteobacteria > Rhodobacterales > Rhodobacteraceae > JAATGA01. The sequence goes on along the minus strand of JAATGA010000073.1, from coordinate 7,969 downwards.
GGTTCTCGCGGATACCGTGCCGGAGGCAGAGGTTCATCTGGTCGAATCCGATCAGCGCAAGGCCACGTTCTTGCGTGAGGCGGCGCGCGCAATGGCGGTCCGCGTCACCGTCCACGCCGCGCGGATTGAAGCGGTTCCCCCTCTTTCCGCCGATGTTCTTTCCGCGCGCGCGCTGGCGCCACTTACCCGGCTTTGCGGTTTCGCGCGGCGCCACCTTGCGCCGGGTGGTGTCGCGATCCTTCCGAAGGGCGCGAACTGGCGTGAAGAGCTTGCGCAGGCGAAAACCGACTGGAATTTTCGTGTCGGGACCCATCCCAGCGGCACCGCGACCGAATCGGCTATCCTTGTTCTGGAAGAGATCTCTCATGTCTGAAATCGGCAAACCGGAGCTGCGCATCCTCGCGATCGCGAACCAGAAGGGCGGCGTCGGCAAAACGACCACGGCGATCAATCTCGCGGCTGGCTTGGTGGAGCGTGGTGCGCGAGTGCTGCTGATCGACCTGGATCCGCAGGGCAACGCGTCGACCGGCCTGGGAATCGATGCCGCCAGCCGCGAACGGACGACTTTCGATCTGCTGATCGACGAAATGCCGATCACCGAGGTGATGCAGAAATCCTCCATCGACGAGCTTTGGATTTGCGCCGCCAATTCCGATCTGTCCTCGGCGGATATGGAACTGGTGGCGAATGAAAAGCGGAGCTTTCTGCTGCATGATGCCTTGCGCGAGCCGGATATCGAGGCGATGGCCTTCGACTATGTGCTGATCGACTGCCCGCCCTCGCTCAGCCTGCTGACCGTCAATGCTCTGGTCGCGGCGGATGCGGTGCTGGTGCCACTGCAAAGCGAATTCTTTGCGCTGGAAGGCCTGTCGCAACTGATGCTGACGATACGCGAGGTGCGGCAGGCGGCGAATCCGCGCCTGCGGATCGAGGGTGTGGTTCTGACCATGCACGATGCCCGCAACCGTCTCGCCCAGCAGGTCGAAAGTGATGCGCGCGAGACCTTGGGCGATCTGGTCTTCAAGACGGTGGTGCCTCGCAATGTCCGTGTCAGCGAGGCGCCGTCCTATGCTCTGCCGGTGCTCAGCTACGATTCCGCGTCAAAGGGATCCGAGGCCTATCGCGCCCTTGTGGACGAGATTCTGGCGCGCCATCCGTTGATCAAGAATAAAGAGGTGCTGTGATGGATCGGAAACCCGAACGCCGGGGGCTGGGTAGGGGCCTGTCGGCGCTGATGTCGGATTTGCAGGTCGAAGCGCCGGCTCAGGATGCGCCGCGCCGCGTCGATCTGGTGATTCCGGTCGAAAAGATCTTTCCGAACCCCGATCAGCCGCGCCGGGATTTCGATCCCGCCGCGCTGGAAGATCTCGCCGCCTCGATTCGGCAGAAGGGGGTGATCCAGCCCCTGATCGTGCGGGCCAAGGGAGAGGGATACGAGATCGTTGCCGGCGAAAGACGCTGGCGGGCCGCGCAGATCGCGCAACTGCATGAACTTCCGGTGATCGTGCGCGACTTCGATGACATCGAGGTTATCGAAATCGCGATCATCGAGAACATTCAGCGCGCGGATCTGAACGCGATCGAGGAAGCGCTGGCCTATCGTCAGCTGATGGACCGGTTCGGTCATACCCAGGAAAAGCTGGCCGAAGCCCTGTCGAAAAGCCGCAGCCATATCGCCAACCTGCTGCGGCTGCTGAACCTGCCCGCCGAGGTTCAGGGCTTTGTGCGAGAGGGAAAGCTGACCTCGGGTCACGCCCGTGCGCTGATCACCACGGAGAATCCGGCGGAACTGGCGCGGCAGGTGATCGCCAAGGGGCTTTCGGTGCGCGAGGCGGAAAAGCTGGCGAAGCAGCCCGACCGCGTGCGGCGCGCCGCCGCGCCTCGGCCTGCCGAAAAGGATGCGGATACCCGCGCGCTCGAATCCGATCTTTCGGCCAATCTGCGCATGGCGGTGAAAATCGACCACGAGGCGGGCGGAGAGAAGGGGACGATCTCCATCCGCTATACTTCGCTGGACGAGTTGGATCTGCTGTGCCGGTTGTTGTCCAATATCCGGCAAGAAGCCTAGATTTAGTATTCTATGGCTATTAGCATACTCTGATTAGCTGCCAAGCTCCCGAATGACGGCGTTCAGCACCATGCGCCCGGATGCCGTCGCCGCAAGCTGACCACCCTCGTGCCGCAGCATGCCGAGGTCGGTCAGGCCGCTGATCGCCTCGGGTCTGATCTGTCCGCCCATGCGTTTGTGGCGGTCAAGGTCAATCCCCTCGCTCAAACGCAGACCCATCAGCAGATATTCATCCGCCTGTTCGGCCCCTGTCAAAGCCTGGCGCGGCAGTTCACCTTGTCCGTGCATCCCGACCGCTTCCAGCCATAGCCGCGGGCTGCGATGCGCCTCGGTGGCGATGCGGGTGCCGTCCAGGGTCAGCCGCCCATGTGCGCCCGGCCCGATGCCGATCCAGTCTCCGCTTTGCCAGTAGATCAGGTTGTGACGCGATTCCGCCCCGGTTTTCGCGTGGTTGGACACTTCGTAGGCCCCCATGCCCGCCGCGCCACAGATATCCTGCGTCGCCTCATACATGTCGGCGGCAAGGTCCTCGTGCGGCAGGCCTTTCAGCCCACCTTTGGCGTGACGCTGCGCAAACACCGTGTCAGGCTAGACGGTCAGCTGATACAGCGACAGGTGGTCGATCGCCATGGACAGGGCCTCGGTCAACTCCGCCCGCCAGGCGTCGAGGGTCTGGTTCTGGCGCGCATAAATCAGGTCAAAACTCACCCGGTCGAAACATGCCCGCGCGATGTCGAAGGCCGCGCGCGCCTCGGCGACCGAATGAATGCGGCCCAGTTGGCGCAGATCGGTGTCGTTCAACGCCTGCACGCCCATCGAGACGCGATTGATTCCGGCCTGACGGAAGGCACGAAAGCGCCCGGCCTCGACCGATCCGGGGTTTGCCTCCAGGCTGATCTCGGGGTCGTTCGACATCGGCCATGTGGCACGAATCGTCTCTATTATTGCTGAAACTAGGTCGGGATCCATCAGAGAGGGGGTGCCGCCGCCGAAGAACACGGTGCTGAGGATGCGCCCCTGCGTTTCGGCCCCCGCGCGGCGGATTTCGGCAAGATAGGCGTCGCGCCAGCGGTTCTGGTCGATCTGCGCAGAGACATGGCTGTTGAAATCGCAATAGGGGCATTTCGACTGGCAAAACGGCCAATGCAGGTAAAGGCCGAAGCCGCCCGCCCGCCAGTCTTCGTCCGGCAGATCCCGATCCGGCCGGGCGAAGGTGGCGCCGGCGCTCATGTCCGGCGCCGGATCATGTAAAGCAGCCCGCGACCAGTTTGCGGAAGGCGTCGGCGCGGTGGCTGATGCGGTTCTTTTCCCAACGGTCCATCTCGCCGAAAGTGATGTCGTAGCCTTCGGGTTGGAACATCGGGTCGTAGCCATGGCCTTGCGCGCCGCGCAGGGGCCAGACCATGCGCCCGGGCATCACGCCCTCGAACACCTCGTCATGGCCATGGGGCCAGGCGAGGACCAGAGTGCAGCGGAACTGCGCGGTCCAGGGCTCTGCCGCACCCCGCGTGGTCAGCGCGTCGTGGACCTTCGCCATGGCCATCGGGAAATCGCGGCCTTGGGGGGTTTCGGCCCAATCTGCGGTATAGACCCCGGGATCGCCGTCCAAAGCGTCGACCGTCAGGCCGGAATCGTCAGCCAGCGAGGGCAGGCCGGATGCCTTCGCCGCCGCGTGGGCCTTGATCCGGGCGTTGCCGATAAAGGTCGTCTCGGTTTCCGCAGGCTCGGGCAGACCCAAGGCGCCGGCAGAGGTAACCTGCACCGAAAAAGGCTCTAACAAGGCTGAAATCTCTTCCAGCTTGCCTTTGTTATGCGTCGCGACCAGCAGCGTGCCGTTCGTGAACCGGCGCATCACACAGCCTCCAGCGCGGCCTTTTGCGCGGCGACCAGGGCGGCGTTGCCGGTATCGGCCAGGTCGAGCAATTCGCCCATCTCCTCACGCGAGAAGGTGGCGCCCTCGGCGGACATCTGCACCTCGATCAGTCGCCCGCGCCCGGTCATGACGAAGTTGCCATCGGTCCCGGCGGCGGAATCCTCGGCATAATCCAGGTCCAGCAGCGGCTGGCCGGCATAGACCCCGCAGGAAATGGCGGCCACATGGTCGATGATCGGGTCGGAGACGATGGCCCCCGCCTTCAGCAGCTTGTTCACCGCCAGACGCAGCGCCACCCAACCCCCGGTGATCGAGGCGCAGCGGGTGCCGCCATCCGCCTGGATCACGTCGCAGTCGATGACGATCTGCCGTTCGCCAAGTGCGGAGCGGTCGACACCCGCCCGCAAGGCCCGGCCGATCAGACGCTGGATTTCCTGAGTGCGGCCCGACTGCTTGCCGGCGGCGGCCTCGCGCCGGGTGCGGCTGTTGGTAGCGCGCGGCAACATGCCGTATTCCGCCGTCACCCATCCGAGGCCGGTGTTCTTCAGAAACGGCGGCGCCTTTTCTTCCAGCGTGGCGGAACACAGCACATGGGTGTTGCCGACCCGGATCAGGCACGAACCCTCGGCATGTTTCATCACCCCGGTCTCGATCGAAATCGGACGCAATTCGTTCAGTTTCCGACCTGAGGGCCGCATGGCATCTTCCCTTTGCAGATTTGGTCGCCAGATATGCTCCATGTCCCCGTGGCGCAAGCCCGCTGATCGGTGGCCCGGGCCTGCGGATGGCGATGGCGCGACCACGACGCGGATTGACGGCGGGGCCTGCACAGGCAGAATGGTCCGATGTCCGAAGGTGCAAAACTGCTGTCCGAACTGAACGACCGCTCGCGAGAGGTGTTCCGGCGTGTGGTCGAAAGCTATCTGGACTCGGGCGATCCGGTGGGGTCGCGCACACTGACCCGCAGCATGACCGAAAAGCTTTCCGCCGCCACGATCCGCAATGTGATGCAGGATCTGGAATACCTGGGTCTGCTCGACAGTCCGCATATCTCGGCGGGGCGAATCCCTACCCAGCGGGGCCTGCGGATGTTTGTCGACGGCCTGCTGGAGGTCGGCACCGTCGCCGTCGAGGATCGGGAGCGGATCGACGCCACGGTCGGCGGCTCCGATCAGGATGTGACCCATCTGCTGGACGAGGTTGGCGCGGCCCTGTCGGGCATCACCCGGGGTGCGAGCCTTGTTCTCGCGCCCAAGCAAGAAGCGGCGATCCGGCATATCGACTTCGTGAACCTCGGACCGGACCGGGCCATGGTGGTGCTGGTTTTCGCCGATGGCCATGTCGAGAACCGGCTGTTCGTGCCGCCGCCGGGCCAGACGCCCTCCTCGATGCGGGAGGCCGCGAATTTCCTGAACACGCTTGCCGACGGGCGTACCCTGTCCGACCTGCGCGGATCCATTCGCGGCGATATGGATCGCCGCCGCCAGGAGATCGACTCGCTGGCGCGCGAACTGGTCGAAAGCGGCTTTGCCGTATGGGAGCACGCGGGCGAACCGGGCGAGCGGCTGATCGTGCGCGGCCGCGCCAATCTGATCGACGATAGCGAAACCCAGGACATCGACCGCATCCGCACCTTGTTCGACGATCTGGAACGCAAGCGTGACATCGCCGATTTCCTGGAACTCGCCGAGAATGGCGAGGGCGTGCGGATTTTTATCGGCTCCGAGAACAAACTCTTTTCACTTTCGGGTTCCTCTCTGGTTGTCTCTCCCTATATGAACGCGGATCGAAAGATCATCGGCGCGGTGGGCGTGATCGGCCCGACCCGGCTGAATTACGGCCGGATCGTTCCGATCGTGGATTACACCGCGCAGCTCGTCGGACGGATGGTGTCCGAACGCGGCAAGGGATGAGCGAAGGAAGGAAGACGACGAAAATGAGTGCAGAGGATCAGGCCGCCAAAACCGAGCCGCAACCCGAAGAACTCGAAGAATTCATCGACGCCTCGGAGCTTGAGGCGCTGCGCACCGAGCGTGACGAGTTCCGCGACCGTTTCATGCGGGCGCTGGCCGATGCCGAAAACTCGCGCAAGCGCGCCGACCGCGACCGCCGCGAGGCGGAGCAATATGGCTCGACCCGGCTCGCGCGCGAGTTGTTGCCGGTTTACGACAACCTCAAGCGCGCGCTCGAATCCGCGAACGACGAGTTGCGCGCCCAGGCCGGCCCGCTGTTGGAAGGGGTCGAACTGACCCTGCGCGAACTGACCAACGTGATGACCAGGCACGGGATCGCCCCGATCACGCCCAAGGCCGGCGATGTTTTCGATCCGCAACTGCACCAGGCGATGTTCGAGGCGCCGGTCCCGGGCACCAAAGCCGGAGAGATCATCCAGGTGATGACCGAAGGTTTCATGCTGCACGACCGTCTGCTGCGCCCGGCGCAGGTCGGCGTTTCGTCGACGACCGGCGGCTGAACGCCCCCTGGTCAAACGTGAAACAAGGCCCCGGCACATCCGGGGCCTTTTGCGTTACAGCCGCCGCAGGATGTCGGCCGAGGGTTCGCCGGTGACGGGCATTCCGTTCGACCGCTGCCAGGCGGAAATCGCATCGCGGGTTTTCTGGCCGATCACCCCGTCCGCCCCTTGGGTGTCATAGCCCGCTGCCGTCAGCCGCCGTTGCAACTCCTGCCGGTCGGCAAGGGTCATGCCCTGCGCATCGGGCGGGAAGGCGCCCCGGATCTTCGGCCCGCCGGCGAGGCGGTCGGACAGATGGCCGACGCCGATCGCGTAGTTTTCCGCGTTGTTATACCGCAGGATGACATTGAAGTTGCGGAAGACCAGGAAGGCCGGCCCGCTGGCCCCCGCCGGTGCGATCAGCGCGGCGGGGCCATGGTTCGGCAGGTTGCCGCCGTTCGCCGGTGCCACGCCCGCCGCCGCCCATTCGCCGATGCCTCGGGTGACGCCCCGGCCCGGCGCGGCAAGGCCCGCCGGTCGCGTCACCTCGATCCCCCAGGGCTGGCCATGGGTCCAGCCCGAGCGGGCGAGGTAGTTCGCCGCCGAGGCCAGCGCATCGGTCGGATCGTCCGACCAGATGTCGCGCCGCCCGTCGCCGGTGAAATCGACCGCATAGGCCAGATAGGTGGTCGGGATGAACTGGGTATGGCCCATCGCCCCGGCCCAGCTTCCGGTGATATGCGTGGCGTCGGTGTCGCCGTTCTGGAGGATCTTCAGCGCGGCGATCAACTGGCTTTCGAAAAAGGCCCCCCGCCGCCCCTCGTAGGCGAGCGTCGACAGGGCCGAGATCAGCGGCACATTGCCCCGCCGCGTGCCGTATTGGCTTTCGAGGCCCCAGACCGCGCAGACCACCCGCGCCTCGACCCCGTAGCGCGCCTCGATGGCCGAGAGCGTGCCGCCATATTGCGCCAGCGCGGCACGGCCGCGCGACACTCGGTCGTCCGAGGCGGCGATGGCGAGATAATCCTCCAGCGAGCGTTTGAACTCGGTCTGGTTGCGGTCGCGCTCGATCACATCGGGCAGGAAGCCCGCCTGGCGGAAGGCGCTGTCCCAGGTGCCGCCGGACACGCCGTTCGCGAGTGCCCGCCCGCGAAAGCCCGCGACCCAGGCATCCCAGCCGGCATCGGGCACGGCGCGGAACACCGGCTCGCTGCCGCTGCCGCCGGTACGGATCGCCCCCGCGCCTCCGACGCAGCCCGTCAGACCCGTCGTCAGCCACAGGGCGCCAAGGCCGATGCCAAAGCCCCGCCGTGTGGTGTTTGGCCGTGTGGTGTTTGCCGTGATCGCCCGCATACTGCCGCCCTCCGCGTATTTTTCCGCCAAACTAGCGGAAACCGGCGGAACGGCAACCGCCGAGGTCGCGCGGCAGGCAAGGCCCCGCCGGACCCCGCCGCCCTCAGCCCTTGCTGCCGCGACGGATCGCCTGTCCGAGGATCCGCGCCAGATCGCCGACCGAGGGCTCGTCGAGGATGGTCAGGTGATCGCCCGCGACCTCGGCCAGGTCGAAGCCTCCGGC
>JAATGA010000091.1 GCA_015654855.1 Rhodobacterales bacterium | reverse complement strand
GGCGAAGGGATAGGCCTCGTTCACCTTCTGCGCCAGGGCAAGCAGCACCTCGGCCTTCATCCGGTCGATCTTGTTGATCGCCAGCGCCACCTTGCGGCTTTGCGGGATCTCGTCGGCCAGCCGGTCGATGATGGCCGCGACTCCCTCGGTCAGGCCGCGATGCGCCTCGATCAGCAGAACGATCACATCGGCGTCCGAGGCCCCGCCCCAGGCGGCCTTGACCATGGCGCGGTCGAGCCTGCGGCGCGGCCGGAACAGGCCAGGCGTGTCGACAAAGACGATCTGGCTTTGGCCTTCCATGCAGACCCCGCGGATGCGCGCCCGGGTCGTCTGCACCTTGTGCGTGACGATCGAGACCTTGGCGCCGACCATGCGGTTCAGCAGCGTCGACTTGCCGGCATTCGGCTCGCCGATCAGCGCGACGAAACCGGCGCGCGTGGGTTCGCCTTCGGCCCCGGCCGGGGTTTCGGGCGTCTCAAAGTCACTCGCCATCCGAAGCCTCCAATTGTTCCAGCAGCACCTCGGCCGCCGCCTGTTCCGCCTGCCGCTTGCCGGCGGCCTTGCCGACCGTCATCTCGCCCGATGCGAGCCGGACCTCGACGGTGAAGACCGGTGCATGGTCCGGGCCTTCGCGCGCGGTTTCGATATAGGCGGGGGGCGGCAGGCCACGGCCCTGCGCCCATTCCTGAAGTCGCGATTTCGCGTCGCGGCGGTGCAGCGGCGCCTCGGCGATGCGCTGCGACCACAGGCGATGGACCAGCGCCCGCGCCGCCTCGAACCCGGCGTCCAGATAGACGGCGGCGATCACCGCCTCCATCGCGTCACCAAGCAGCGCCTCTTTGCGTCGCCCGCCGGTCATCCGCTCCGACCGGCCAAGCTTCAGCACTTCGCCAAGGCCGATCTCGCGCGCCACTTCGGCGCAGGCCTCCTGGCGCACCAGGGCGTTCAGGCGGGGGGCAAGCTGGCCCTCGGCCGCATCGCGGTCGGACATGACCAGCGCCTCGGCGATGGACAGGCCCAGCACCCGGTCGCCCAGAAACTCCAGCCGCTCGTTCGAGGGGCGGGTGGCAGAGGCCAGCGAGGAATGCGTCACCGCGCGCAGCAAAAGCTCGGGCCGGCGAAAGTCATGCCCGATACGCCCCTGAAAGGCCAGAAGATCCGCCGCCAGCCTCACTCTACCGCCTTGAAGAAGCGGTCGGCCCGCCAGGTCCAGAAGGCCAGCATCGAGCGCCCGGCAGAGGAGAAGATCACCCGGTCGGCCCGCCCGACCAGATATTTCGCCGGAACGAAGCCCACGCCGCCCGCCGCCTGCGCAAAGCGGCTGTCGAGCGAGTTGTCGCGGTTGTCGCCCATGAAGAAATACTGCCCCTCCGGCACGGTATAGATGCCGGTATTGTCGCCGCCGCCATTGGCGTCGATGTTCAGCACATCATGCACCACACCGGGGCCGGTGTCGTCGTCATTCGGCAGGGTCTCGCGCAGGCGGGTCGCGGTGCAGTCGCCGCCCTCGCCCACCGGGCCGTTCTCGCAGCGCGGATAATAGCCCATCGGGCCCTGTTTCTCATAGGTCTCGGTGAAGGTTCCGGCCGGTTCCTGCGGAACCTCCTTGCCGTTGATGATCACCCGGCCTTCGCGGATCTGCACGGTGTCGCCCGGCAGGCCGATCAGCCGCTTGATGAAATCCTCGCCGTTGACCGGGTGGCGAAAGACCACGACATCGCCGCGCTGCGGGTCCGAGGCGAGGATGCGCCCCTCGCCCAGGAAACCGCACAGGCCAAAGGGGCAGGAATATTGCGAATAGCCATAGGCCATCTTATTGACGAAGAGGAAATCGCCGACCAGCAGCGTGTCCTTCATCGACCCCGAGGGGATCCAGAACGGCTGAAAGAACAGCGTGCGGAAGACGCCCGCGATCAGCAGCGCGTAGACGACCGTCTTGATCGTCTCGACAATGCCGTTTTCCGATTTTGTCTTCCTGGCCATGTCAGGGAATCCTGCGTTCCGCCCCGTTCCGGGCTGTCAAGGCAGGCTTCTTGCGCGCCATCCCGGCCAAGTCAAGCCGCGCCGGCGCCACCATGGGCGGAAGGCCGCGCCTCGATCACCACGAAAGCCTGCGCCCAGGGGTGGTCGTCGGTCAGGCTGACATGGATCACCGCCTCGTAACCCTCTGGCGTCATTGCCGCCAGCCGTTCGGCGGCCCAGCCGGTGACCTGCATCACCGGCTGACCCGTTCGCAGGTTCGTGACCGCCATGTCGCGCCAGGCGATGCCCATGCGCAGGCCGGTGCCAAGCGCCTTGGAGCAGGCCTCTTTCGCCGCCCACCGTTTGGCATAGGTCGCGGCGGCATGGACCCGCGCCTCGGCTCTGCCCTGCTCGCGCTCGGTAAAGACCCGGTTGCGGAACCTGTCGCCGAAGCGTGTGAGCGTGCGCTCGACCCGTTCGATGTTGCACAGATCGGTGCCGATGCCGAGGATCAAAGCCCGCCGCGCTTCCATGCGATACCAAGGAAGATCAGACCCCAGCCATAGGACAGCAACTCGACCGCCAGCAGCAGGCCCGGCACGATCGCCGCCGTGCCGGGCAGGCCCGCCAGCACCAGGACGCCCAGGATCAGCGACAGCGCGCCCGACAGAACGACCGCCCATTTCCACGACGGCACCGGCAGACCCCAGCCAAGGATCAGCTCGAAGATCCCCGAGGCGAGGAAGACCACACCGGCGATGATCGTCAGGGTCGTCGCCCCCTCGACCGGCCAGGCGAACAGGATCAGCCCCAGAAGGGCGGTGGCGATCCCGGTCAGGACGCCCCAGATCCGGTCGCTGCCCAAGGCCTCGCGCGCGGCGGCGATGGCGCCCAGAATACCCACGATCAGCAGGCTCGCCCCTACGAAGGCGGTTACAGTCAGCGAGGCGGGCAGCGGAAAGACCAGCGCCACGAAGCCCGCGATCAGGGAAAGAACCCCGACCAGCACAAGCAGTCCCCAGTTCGGCATCGCACTTCTCCTTGATGTTGACTCAGTCAGGGTATCGTCGGGCAGAGTATCGTCGGGCAGACCGCGGGATCAGGCCCGCACCGCATCCATGCGGCGGCGCATCTCCCCGACCGCCGGGCCGAGGCCGAGAAAGATCGCCTAGCCGATCAGGAAATGGCCGATGTTCAACTCCATCACCTGCGGAATCGCGGCGATGGGGGCCACATTGTCGTAGGTCAGCCCGTGGCCGGCATGAACCTCCAGCCCCAGGGATTGTGCCAGCGCCGCCCCCGCCCGCAGCGCGGCAAGTTCGGCGGCGGCCTCTTCGACACGCCCCTCGGCGTCGAGGTCGGAGTACTGGCCGGTGTGCAGTTCCACCACCGCCGCGCCGATCCGGGCCGAGGCCTCGATCTGGACGGGCGCATGGCCGATGAACATCGAAACCCGGATCCCCGCCTCGCGCAAGGGGGCGACGAAATCGCCGAGGCGGCTCTCGTCGCCCGCGACATCCAGGCCGCCCTCGGTCGTGCGCTCCTCGCGCTTTTCGGGGACGAGGCAGCAGGCATGGGGCTGATGCTTCAGCAGGATCTGCTGCATCTCGTCCGTCGCGGCGCATTCAAAGTTCAGCGGAATGCCGATCCCCGCCATCAGCGCGGCGATATCCTCGTCGCGGATGTGGCGGCGATCCTCGCGCAGATGGGCGGTGATGCCGTCGGCCCCCGCCGCCTCGGCCAGAAGGGCCGCGCGCAGGGGATCGGGCCAGTCGGTGCCGCGCGCGTTCCTGACCGTCGCCACATGGTCGATGTTGACCCCCAGCCGCAGCCTGCCGGCCGCCTGCCCCGTCGCTTCCATAGATCCGATCCTTCTGACGTTCGCGTGATCCTAGCCCGCCGCGTGCGGGTCGTCATCCCCCGCTGTCGCCGCAAGCTCTTGTTCCCTGTGCCGTGCCGCCGCCACGGCCGCCTTGTGACGGCGCCGCTTCTCGATCCGCTCCGAGGCTTTGCGGGCGCGGATCTTCTGATAGGCCCCGACGAGCGGCACGGTCAGCCAGTAGCCCGCAGCCGAAAAGATCAGCCCGGGGATCAGCGAGCCGATGAAATAGGGCCAGTAGATCAGCCGGAAGAAATCGCGCAGATGCCCCCAGCGGGCGACATCATGGGTAAAGATCGCGCGGATATTGTGCCAGATCTCGCCGCCGGCATCCGAGAAATGCCGCACGATATCCATGAAATCCATCGGCTCGCGGATGCCCAGCATCCAGTGGCCCAGTTCCAGCGAGCCGACCGCGATCAGCGGCGTGGTGATCGGGTTCGACAGGAACGTCGCCAGCAGCGCCGCGATGATATTGCCGCGCATCACCCAGGCGAGAAGCGCGGCGCTGGCGAACTGGAACCCGAACAGCGGCGGAAAGTTCACGAAGGTTCCGGCAAAGACCCCGCGCGCGATGCGATGCGGCCCGTCGGGCAGCCGCCGCATCCGGTAGAGCATATACTGCATCTCCCGTCTGAACCCGCCCGAGGGATAGACCATCTCGCGCGCCTGCCGCAACAAAGACAGGGGCTCGCGCCTCTTGAACACCGGTCCCACTCCCGGCCGGTCGCCCGGCCCTTACGCACCCGCCCGATCAGGGCTTTTTCGACATGTCGCGGTGCCGGGCGATCTGGGCCACGTCTGTCTCGGCCTCGAGAGCCGTCAGGACCAGGGGCAGATGCTCGACGTCGCGCAGGTCCACATCGGCAATCAGCCGATAGAAAGCCGGCTTGCGGTCGGTGAACCTGAGGTCCGAGATATCGGCCTTCTGCTCGCCGATCAAGGTGCAGATGCGCCCCAGCACACCTGCGTCGTTCGAGATGGTCAGCTCCAGGCTGACGGTATGGATCGGCGCATGGCGCCCGGCCT
>JAATGA010000061.1 GCA_015654855.1 Rhodobacterales bacterium | reverse complement strand
TTCGTCGCGGGCTTCATCGGCGCCTCGAATTTCTTCGAGGCCGAGGAAATCTCGCGCGAGGGACGTCGGGCGCACCTGGTGACCACCTCGGGCATTCCGCTCGACGTGACGAACATGCGGCTGGTGACGAAGCGGGTGATGGTGACGATCCGCCCCGAGGCGATCACCGTGCGGCCCTTGGGCGCGGACGACCCGGTCTCTGCGCCGAACACCGCCGTCGCGGTGGTGGAACAGGTCGTCTATCGCGGCTTCATGCTGCATTACTACCTGCGGATGGACGACGGCACCGGGGTGATCGCCTACCGCCAGACCCAGACCGAGGGATGGGGCCCGGTTTCGGGCGTCGGCGACCGCGTGCGGATCAGCTGGGACGCCGACAGTAACCACGTCGTGCCGCTGACCGAAGCCGCCGCCGCCTGAACCGGATTGCGCCAAGAAAAAAGGCCCGCTCCTCCGAGCGGGCCTTTTGCGTTGCACTTTTGCGTTGCTGGGGGAGGACGGATCAGGCCAGCACGTCACGCGCCGGGGCGACGGTGCCGCCCGCCGCCTCGATCTCGCTGCGCACGATGCGGGCAAGATCGAGCGATCCGGGCGTGTCGCTGTGGATCAGGATCGAGCGCGCCCGCACCGGCAGGATCTGCCCCTCGATCGTCGTGACCGTCGCCTCGGTCAGGAACTGCCGCACCCGCGTGCGGACGGCGGGTTCCGCGGTGATGACAGAATTCGGCATGCCGCGCGGCACCAGATGGCCTTTCGCGTCATAGGCCCGGTCGGCAAGGAACAGGGTCAGCGTCTTCAGCCCGGCGGCCTTTGCGGCACGCTCGACCTCGGTGTCCGGCATGGAGAAGACGATCAGTTCGGGATCGACCGCCTTGATCGCCGCGATGCACAGATCGGCCAGCGCCGGGTCGCGGTTGATCATGTTGCCCATCGCCGCGTGGAAGCTGACATGGGACACGCGCGTGCCCTCGGCCTGCGCGATCGCCGTCAGCGCGCCGATCTGATACAGCATCTGCTGGCGGATCTCGTCATGCGAAATGGGCAGCTCGCGCCGGCCGAAGCCCTGCAGGTCGGGCAGGCCGGGATGCGCCCCGATGCCCACGCCGCGCGCCTTGGCCTGACGGACCATGCGCGTCATGATCTGCGGATCGCCCGCGTGGAAGCCGCAGGCGATATTGGCCGAGGACACCACCTGCATCAGCGCGTCGTCATCCGTCACCCGGAAAACTCCGAAGCCCTCGCCCATGTCGGAATTGAGGTCAATCTTCATGCTCGCTCCTTCCTTGGCGCCCGGCCATCCCGGCCAGCGCATCTGTGACCATTGCCGCCGTGTGGCGGATGTCGGAAAGCCAGGCCTCGACCGCCCTTTCGGCGGCGATGGCGGTGGCGACATCCGACCGTTGCAGCCGGATCCGGCTGCCGATCCGCGCCTGACCCAGCCGCCACAGGTCGATCTCGATCACCCCGGCGATCTTGGGATAGCCCCCCGCGGTGTTGGCGTCGCTCATCTGGATGATCGGCTCGCCCGCCGGGGGGACCTGCACCACGCCCGGCACCAGTCCGTGCGAGCGCATCTCGACCGGCTTGTCCGGGTGGATCGGATCGCCCGACAGGCGGTAGCCGGTGCGGTTGCTTTGCGCCGAGATCTTCCATTCCTGCGCCCAGAACCGTTCCGCATCGCGCCCGAACAGGTCATGCTCGCCCGAGGGCAGCGCCCGCAGCACCAGCGTGCCGGTCTCGTCGCGGGCGGGGAAATGCGCGGCCAGTGCGGTTTCCGGAGGCACGACACCAAGGCCCGTGGCGGGCAGATCGGCCACGCCGCCAGCACAGGCCACCAGCCGGTCGCCCTGTTGCAGCGCGCGTCCCTCAAGCCCGCCGAAATCCCCGCGCAGGGCCGTCGAGCGCGATCCCAGCACCACCGGCACGTCGATGCCGCCCGCGACTGCCAGATAGCTGCGCGCGCCGCTGACCGGGGCGGTCAGCTCCAGCACCTGTCCGGCGCGCACCGGCAGCGCCCACCACGGCGGCAGTGGCACGCCGTCCAGAACCGGGCGGCAATCGGCCCCGGTGATCGCCACAGCGCCGTCCCTGTCGAACCGCAGGCGGAAGGGGAAGGTCTGGACCTCGACCGCCGCGGCGGTCTCGGCATTGCCCAGCAGGATGTTGGCCGCGCGCAGGGCCAGCGGGTCCATCGCGCCGCTCGTCGTCACGCCGACGTTGCGGTAGCCGAAACGCCCCAGATCCTGCACAGTGTTCAGCGGGCCGGTTGCCAGTATCTCCATCACAGCTCGATCCTCTCGGGCAGAAAACGCACCGTATCGCCCGGCGCCATGAGTGCGGGATGGGCGGCATGGGGGTCGAAGACCTCGATCTCGGCATAGCCGAGCGCGTTCCAGCCGTTCGGCCCGGTCAGCACCGACACCCCGGCCTGCATCCCGCCGATGGTCACCGTGCCCTTCGGCATGTTCAGCGAGGGCACCTTCTTGCGCGGCATAAAGATCGCGGGATCGAGCCCGTGCAGATAGCCGAACCCGGGCGCCGAGCCGAGCGCGAAGACCGTATAGATCCGCGCGTGGTGGCGGGCGATCACCTCGGCGGCGGGCAGGCCGCTGAAATCGCAGATCGCGGGCAGGTCGGCGCCCATCTCGCCGCCGTAATGCACGGGGATCTCGATAAGGCGGCTGGGGCGGTCCATCTCGGCGCTTGCGGCCCATGCGTCGCGCAGGCGGGTCAGCACTGCCTGCGGATCGGCGGGGGTGGCCTTCAGCAGCACCAGCAGGTTGGTCATGCCGGGCACGAGTTCCTGCACGTCGGGCTGCGCCTCGAGCGCCTGCGCCAGCGCCCAGATCCGCCGTTGCGCGGGCAGGTCGAAGGCACCGGGTGCCTCGACCAGAAAGGCCCGGCTGCCGATCATCGAGATTTTCGCCGCTTCGGTCGCGGTGGCGATCGCGGGGGTGGCTAGGGTGTTCATTTCGCCTCCAGCGAAAGGAGATTGTCGCCATGACCGGCCAGCGCGCCATCCGCTGTGGTCCGGCCCGTCACATGACCGGCCTGCGGCGCGGGAACGGGCACGAGGATCGGCCCGATCTGCACGAAGGCCGCCGCCTCGCCCGCCGCCACATCCGTGATCGGGCCGCGCAGGGGATGGGCGTTCAGCACCTGCCCGGCGATGGGCGCGGTGACGGCGGTCGCCTGCGGGCGGGAGATTTCGGCCGCCGCGCCCACCCGTACGACGACGCGGGTGCCTTCATGCTCGATCTCGATCGAACTCAGCGACGCCGCTTCGAGCCAGTGCGCTAGGTTCAGAAGCGTTTCGGGATCCGTCAGCCTGTCCATCATGCCTTCCCTCGCGTGCGGAGCCAGTGCTCCAGATGGTGGATGTCCGTCCCGCCCTTGCAGAACGCCGGATCGCGGAAGATGGCGCGGTGCAGGGGCAGGTTCGTCTCGATCCCGTCGATGCGCATGTCATCGAGCGCCACGCGCATCCGTTCGATGGCCTGATCGCGGTCCGGCGCATGGACGATCACCTTGGCGATCAGCGAATCGTAGAAGGGGGAGATCCGGTAGCCCGCCTCGATATGCGTATCGACGCGCACCCCGGGACCCGAGGGCAGGTGCAGCCCGGTGATGACCCCCGGCGAGGCCGCGAAGGTTTCCGGATTCTCGGCGTTGATGCGGCATTCAAAGGCGTGGCCGGTGCAGGTCACTTCGTCTTGCGCGAAGCCGAGCGGCTGGCCCATCGCGGCCTTGAGCTGTTCCACCACGATGTCGGTGCCCGAGGCCATTTCCGTCACCGGATGTTCGACCTGAAGGCGGGTGTTCATCTCGATGAAGTAGAACTCGCCGTTCTCGTAGAGGAATTCAAACGTGCCGACGCCGCGATAGCCGATGCGCTGGCAGGCCTCGACGCAGCTTGCGCCGACGCGGGCGGCGATCTCGGCGGGGATGCCGGGGGCGGGGGCTTCCTCGACCACCTTCTGGTGGCGGCGCTGCATGGAACAGTCGCGGTGACCGAGCCAGACGGCATGACCATGGGCGTCGCACAGCACCTGAATCTCGACATGGCGGGGATGTTCGAGGAACTTCTCGATATACAGCACGGGGGAGCCGAAGGCGTTGCGCGCCTCCTCGCGGGTGATGGCGACGGAATCGGCGAGCTCCGCCGCCGTCGCGACCACGCGCATTCCGCGCCCGCCGCCGCCGCCTGCCGCCTTGACGATGACCGGATAGCCGATCTCGTCGGCGATGCGGGCGATCAGCGCGGGATCGTCGGGCAAGGCCTCGTCGGGGCCGGGGACGCAGGGAACGCCGGCCTCAAGCATGGCGCGCTTGGCCGCGATCTTGTCGCCCATCGTGCGGATGGCCGAGGAGGGCGGGCCGACGAAGGTCAGCCCCTCGGCCTCGATCGCTTCGGCGAAACCGGCGTTTTCCGACAGGAAACCATAGCCCGGATGGATCGCCCCGGCCCCCGACACCCGCGCGGCAAGCAGGATCGCCGGGATGTTGAGATAGCTTTTCGAGGCCTTGGCCGGGCCGATGCACAGGAACAGGTCGGAGCGCGGCCCGTAGGGCGCATCCCGGTCGGCGGTGGAACAGATGGCGACGCTGCGCAGCCCCAGATCAGCGCAGGCGCGCCGGATGCGTTCCGCGATTTCGCCGCGATTGGCGATCAGGACGGTATCGAAGGCAGTCATGCGTATTCCACCAGCGGCTGGTCGACGTCCACCTCGGCGCCGTCCTCGAACAGGATGCGGGCGACGGTGCCCGCGCGGTCGGCGGCGATGACGCTGAAGACCTTCATCGCCTCGATGACGCAGAGGGGCTGGCCCGGCTCGACCCTGTCGCCCGGCGAAACGAAGGGGGCGGCGCCCGGGTTCGGGGTGGCGTGGACAATGCCGAACATCGGTGCGCGGATGGAATGGGGCGCCTCTTTCGGTGGCGGCGGCGCGACGGTCGCCGGGGCCTCGGGGGCGGCCTCGCCGCGCAGGATGCGCACGGTCGTGCCCTCTTCCGAAACGACCAGCTCGGCCAGACGGGACTGGCCGAATATCTCGATGAGGGACCTGATTTTTGAAATATCCATATCGGCCTGCAGCAGTGGAGGGACGGTTCCGCGCCCCTGTTGACGACGCGGGCTTTTGTGCGGGGTGTTGCCCGGAATTAACACAAACATCCGGCTGATAGGGTCAGACAACTTTCCAATGGATGCGGATCAGAGGTTCACAGGCGGCACCGGGAATGATGAGTAGCAGGGGTCGCGCGGCCCACCCGTGCGCTCGCTTCCCGGAGGTCCGCGTGAATTCCAGAAACGGCATCATCCTGAAGATCCTGTCCGCGCTTTGCGCGACCCTCATGCTGGCCTGCGTCAAGGGGCTGGACGGGGCGGTCCCCACCGGACAGGTGGTGTTTTTCCGGTCCTTCGTGGCGCTGCTGCCGCTGCTGATCTGGCTAGCGATGCAGGGGCACGTGCTCGCCCTGGTCCGGACGCGCAATTTCGGCGGCCATCTGGTGCGCGGGGTGTCTGGGACGGGGGGGATGTTCTTCAACTACCTCGCGCTGGCCTATATCCCGCTCGCCGACGCTACGGCGCTGAGCTATGCGGCGCCGCTGTTCACCGTCTTCCTCGCCGCGGTCTTCCTGCGCGAGAAGGTGCGGATCTATCGCTGGACGGCGGTCGTCGTCGGCTTCCTCGGCGTGCTGATCATGCTGTCCCCGCATTTGCAGATCGGTGGAGAGGGGATGCGCAACGCCGCCATCATCGGCAGCACGGCGGCGCTGATTGCGGCGCTGTGTTCCGCCGTTTCCTCGGTTCAGATCCGGCATCTGAACGAAAGTGAACAGCCCGGTGCGATCGTGCTGTATTTCTCGCTGATGACGACGGGGATCGGGCTTGCCACCATCTTCATGGGATGGGTGATGCCGACGCCGTTCCAGTTGCTGCTGCTGGTGGGCTGCGGCTTCTTTGGCGGCATGGCGCAGATCCTCATCACGCTGAGCCTGCGGCACGCCCATGCCTCGCTGCTGGCGCCGTTTGAATATTCGACGATGGTCTGGTCGATCCTGATCGGGATCATCATGCTGGACCAGTCGCCCGCACCCTCGACGATCATCGGGGCGGTGGTGGTCGCCGCGGCGGGCCTGTTCACGATCTGGCGCGAAAGGGTGCTGAAGCGCGCCGCCGCGGGCTAAAGTTCCAGATGCGCGGTAAGCTCCAGCAGCAGTTCGCGCACCGCCATCGCCGGTTCCGACAGCGGGATCTGGTCCGACACGCAAAGCGAGACGACCTCGTTCATCGTGGGGCTGTGGACCTGAATGGTTTCGATATCCTCGCCCTCGGATACGATCCGGTCGGCGATGGCATTGGGCATGATGGTGGCGCCCAGCCCCTCGTTCACCGCGCGGGAGAGGGTTCTGACCGCCTCGAACTCGCCGATGACGCTCAGCTCGCTGCGGCTGCGGGCAAAGGCCACGTCGATGGCACGGCGGACGAAATTGTAGGACGGCGGCAGCAGCATCGGCAGGCCGGACAGCTGCGCGACGGTCAGCGGCCCGGGCCCGTCGACCATCCCCCTGCGCGCCACCAGAACGAATGTCTCGCGCCCCAGCGGCTGAAGCTTCACACCCTTGATCGGTCCCTGCCCGTGCAGCAGCGCCAGTTCCAGCCTGCCGTTCATGATAAGCTGTGAATAGGCCTGCCCGGTGCTTTCGACGATATGCAGCAAGATGCCCGGATGCCTTTCGCGCATCTCGGAAAACAGCCGCACGGAGAGGGAGGCCGCCATGCTGAACGGCGCCAGCCCGACGGAGACTCGCCCCCGCAGCACCTGTCCCGCCGTCAGCGCATCCGCCTGCGCCTGGTCCATCTGTCGCAGGATGACCTGCGCGTGACGGTAGACAACCTTGCCCGCCTCGGTCAGCACCACACCCTGCTGGCTGCGGATCAGCAGCTTTTGCCGGAAATGGGTTTCGAGCGAGGCAAGCTGCTGGCTCAGCGCTGGTTGCGCGATATGCAGCATGTCAGCCGCGCGGGTGATGCTGCCCATGTCGACGATGGTGATGAAGGACTTCAGACGTCGGATATCCATGGCCACTCCTTCTCGATCCTGCGTGGGTCCTCTGTAACAAGCTGGGAAAGGTGCCGCCAGAGTGGTCCGGACCGCAGGGCCACGAATGCGCCGAACGCCTGTTGCACGATCACGGCGCGGCGATAACCGCCCGTGATCGTGCAATTCCATAGCGTTCCTGTCACCCAGCAAGGCGGTTGCCCCTGTGCAATTGCTGACATCACTGGACGGGGTATTCCTAGACGCCCACCTGTTCTTCCAGCTGGTGTCCCGGCGCTACGAAAAGGGCTCGATCCTGATCACCTCCAATCGCTCGGTGGGAGAATGGGGCAGCGTCTTTGGGGATCCCGTCGTCGCCACGGCGATCCTCGATCGCCTGCTTCACCACTCAACGGTGGTCACCATCCGCGGCGATAGCTATCGCCTCCGCGAAAAGCGCCGGTCCGGCCTTCTGCAGAAGGCCGGACCGGCGCTCGAAACAAACGAAACCGCAAACCAATGAAGGGGTCAGTTCCTCAATTCGCCAAAGGGGTCAATTCCTCGGTTCGCTTGACACCGAAAGCCGGACGACGTGACCAGCGCTACCGATGGAACGCGCAAGGACGTACGCCGGAAGCTGATGCGCTCGCTGCGGAACTCGAGGATTGTCGATGATCTCGTCTATCTGACGCTGTTTCCGATCCTACTGTTGCTGGCCTGGGTGTTCGGCGCGCCGCTGTTCCTTCAATATGTCATCGTGGTTCTTGCGATTCTGATCGGTGTCCCGGCTGCCTGGGACCTCTGGATGATCCGCATGCAGAACCGACTCGAGAATCGGGCGGCGGATCAGGGCTGATCCAGGTATCCGGCGGGATTTTCCTCCGGTGCAGGGATGCCCCGAATGCCATGCGCCGCGAAGGCGCTCGGTGCGGATCGGGACGGGCCCGTCCCAGGATCAAGCTGCGCACAGGTCGAAAGACGACGGGCGTTCAGTCTGTCTAAACGCCGCCTGCCCCGTCATCGGAAGCGGCTTCCTGGACTTGGCCGATGCGGCAACACGGCCCGGCACATCGACCGGATGGAAACGCGCAGAGGTCAGGGACGAACCAGGTCCCAGGGATCGATCTCAGTGAGGATGGCGACATCGTCGCCCTCGACATCCTCGGCAGGACAAGCGGCGCAGCTTCCGTCTCCCGCCCGGAAGACGACGATCGAGACCATCAGACGGCATGAACAAAAAGTTCCGCAGTATCCGGCGCAAAGCTACAGGAATTGTCGTCTTTGCAGCGAGCGGATTTCATCTCTTAACGCCTCGACGCATCCCAGAACGTGCTCGGCAGTCGCCCGTTCCGTCAGCAGGGTAAATCCGAAGGCCCCGATCACCCGTGTCGTGTGATCGTAGATCGGAATCGAAACCCCCGAGACCCCGATAATCACTTCGCCCACGTCAAAGGCATATCCCGCTTCGCGCGCCGTCTCGCATTGCAGGCGGACGCTGTCTGGCGTCACGTTGCGGAACCGGCCGTATTCATCGCTATTCGCCGCGATGATGGCCTCGCGCTCGTCGTCGGGCAGAGATGCGAGGATCATGATGCTGCCGGCCCCGATACCGAGCGGAACCGTCCCACCGATCTTGCCTGTAAGCGTTTCGATAAAGGTATCGCCGTCTATCCGATCGATGCATACGCTTCGGGTGCCCTCGCGCGCGAACAGCATGATGGTTTCGCGGAATTGGCTGTTCAGCCGCCGCAGGGCCGGGGCCATACGCCGTCGCAGGCTGGGTCCAACCTCGGCCTGCAGCCGGTAAAAGCCAATCCGGGCGCCGAAGACGAAGCGGCGATCCTCGGCCCGAAACAGCATTCCGCGTTCTGTCATCGCGCCGAGCAGGCGATGGCAGGTCGCAACGCTGAGACCAGTTTTGGCGGCGATCTCGCTGAGCGTAGTGCCGTCGACTGATTCGGCGACCGTATCGAGAATTAGAAGCACCCGATCCAAAAGCTGAGAGCTTAATCTGTTTTGCACCTAATATTTCCACCCAGTGAAAAGGTCGTCACCGCCATCCCCCATATAACGAAAAGCATTTGCCGGGAAGCGGTCGAGATGGGAGTCACCTTCCCGCACCCTGGGTGCACAAAAAGACGGCTGGCCGACGCCCCCGGTTCGTGGGTCGGAGACGGATCTGCAACAACAGAGAGGGCTCCATGTTCAACATCCGACAACTTGTTCTCCCAATCCTTCTGGTCTGCGCCGCCATTCCGGCACGGGCAGAGGACTCCGATCTCAAGCGCATCGTCGATGCAGGCGCCGTGCGTCTCGGCGCGGTCGATGCGCCACCCTACTATATCCACGACCTGGCCACCGGAAAATGGTCGGGCCAGATCCCCGAACTCACCGAAGCCATCTTCGGCACGGTCGGCATAAAGGTCGAATACGTGCAGACCGAATGGGGCACGGCGGTGGCTGGTCTGCAGGCGGGCCGGTTCGACATCATGGGCGGCTACAACGCGACGCCTGCCCGCGCGCTGGCCATCGACTTCACGGTTCCGGTCGGCATCACCCCGACGGGGATCGTGACCTTCGCCGAGGATCCTACAGCCTACGACACCTGGGAGAAGCTCAACAAACCAGAGGTGCGCATCGGAGCCGTCGAGGGTGCGGGCAGCACCCGCACGGCACAGGCAACCGCTCCGAACGCCACTTGGGTGCTTGTGCCGACGACCGACGGAACTTTCCTCGAACTGGAAAGCAGGCGCGTCGATGTGGTGCTGACGACGACCCCCACGCTCAGCGATTACGTTGCCGCGCGCCAGAAGGGTACGATCGTAGTGCCCCAGCCGGTTCTGGGAAACCCCTCGAACTACGGCCTGCCCAAGAGTGCCTCAAAGGAACTGCGCGATTGGATGGACGTGGCCATCACGGCCGGAAAGCTGGACCAGAGCCTGACCCGCATCTGGGAGAAATACGTCCCCCCCGTAGAATGAAGGCCTTCCCGACATTACACCATGCAGCGGCCGTTTCGCTGCATGGTTCCCCGCCTCAGGCGACCAACCTAACGTCTACAGGAAAGCGACATGACGCCACAGCTTCCCGTTCTTGCAATCAAGGGACTGCGCAAGAATTTCGGAGACCTTCAGGTTCTCGGCGGCATCGATCTGACGGTCGAGCGGGGCGAGGTCGTCGGCCTGATCGGAGCCAGCGGATCCGGAAAGTCCACGCTTCTGCGTTGCATCAACCGGCTTGAAACACCCAGTGACGGCGCGATTTTCCTTGGCGGCGAGATGGTGGGCGGCCTGGGGCCGAACCTGTCGCGCAGATTGCGCGATCAGCGCCGCCAGATGGCAATGGTGTTCCAGAACTTCAACCTCTGGCCGCATCGCACTGCCCTGGAAAACGTGATCGAAGGCCCCGTGGTCGTCCAGAAGGTGCCGCGTAACACTGCCATCGCCCGCGGGCGCGCCATGCTGCGCAAGGTGGGCCTGGCCGACCGCGAGGCGTATTATCCGAGCCAGCTTTCCGGCGGCCAACAACAGCGTGTCGCGATCGCCCGCGCGCTGGCGCTCGAGCCAACGCTGCTGCTGTTCGACGAACCGACTTCGGCGCTCGATCCGGAACTTGTGGGCGAAGTGCTGCGCGTGATGACCGATCTTGCCGCCGAGGGGCGCACGATGATTGTGGTAACCCACGAAATGGCCTTTGCGCATGAGGTTTGCACCAAGGTCGTCTATCTTGAAAATGGCCTCGTTCGTGACGCGGGCCCACCTGGTCATATCTTTTCGACCGCCAATACGGCCACGGCCCAGTTTCTGGCCCGGTACCTCGGTCAGAAAACCTCAGACACACCGGGGATGACCTTATGAACTACGAATGGAATTTCGCCGCACTGGCACGCTTTCGTGGTCTGTTTTTGCAAGCCTTGGGAACTACGATCTCGCTTTCGATCGCGGTCATCATCACCGGCATGGCTCTTGGCCTGCTACTGACGATGATCCGGCGGTCCTCAATCCCGGTCCTGCCTTGGGTCGCGGTCGGCTTCATTGAGGTCGTCCGGGCGGTGCCGCCGCTCGTGCTGCTGGTCTGGATCTATTACTGCATGCCGATTTTGCTTGGTTTCGGCCTGTCTAACTATCATACAACCGTGCTTTCACTGTCGCTCTATTCCGCCGCCTTCTATTCCGAGATCTTCCGTGCGGGGGCGCAATCGATAGACCGCGGATTGGTCGAGGCAGGGCTGTCCGTCGGCATGAACCGGGTCCATATCCTCGGTCGCATTGTCGGGCCACTGGCCTTCCAGCGCGTGCTGCCGCCCTTCGTCAGCCAGTGCATCCTGGTGATAAAAAACACCTCGCTCGGTGGCTACATCGCCGTGCAGGACCTGCTCTATCAGGGGCAACGGGTCACCAACGAGATTTTCCGCCCACTGGAAGTCCTGACCACAGTCGCGCTGATCTATATCGCGCTGATCGTGCCCCTGTCCGTCTTTGCCAACATCCATGAAAAAGCCTATCGCAAGAGGTATGGTCTATGACCACCAGCAATCTGAATGCGGAAAGCCTGTGTTTTGCCGCGACGATCCGGGATGCCGCGCGCAGCTACAGCCCCGACGACCGGGCGGCGGCGCTTGTTAACGCGACCGACTGCATCGGCGTCGCCAGCGCCGGTTTCCGCCGTGCTGAACTGGCACGTCTGATGAACAGCGGCCTTGTCAGCGCCACGATCGAGGGACCTTGTGCTCTTCTCGGCAGCACCTTGCGTTGCCGACCACATGAGGCGGCGCTGGTCAACGCGGTAGCCGCCAATCTGGATGACTTCGACGATGATGAGACCGAGCTGTCGATCGCGCATGTCAGCGTCCCGACGCTCGTGGCCGCGATCGCCGCCGCGGGTCTGAAGGATGTCAGCGGAGCGCAGGTGCTCGACGCCTATACCGCGGGTGTCAGCGCGATGGTGGCGATCGGCGCGTTGCTCAATCCCGATCACTACCGGCTGGGCTGGCACTCCTCCGCGACGCATGGCGTCATCGGCGCAACCGTCGCGGCGGGCACGATCCTGGACCTGAGCACCGAGGAACTGGCAACCGCGCTTTCCTTCGCGGTGACGGCGGCAAGCGGCAGCCGATCTGCCTTTGGCAGCGATGCCAAGCCCTTGCAGCTTGCCCATGCCTGCGCATCCGGCGTTTCGGCGGTTCTGCTCGCACGGGCGGGACTGACGGCCAACACCAGCCTTTTCACCCATATGGGTCTCATCGATCTTTATGGAGGTCGGGCCGAGGCGGTGCCGCAGGCCATGGCACGGCTTTCGGGGCGGCCTTTCGTAGATCCCGGGGTGACGATCAAGGCCTATCCCTGCTGCACGGCCACCCATCCCGCCATCGATGCGGCGGCGCGGATCAGGGCACGGCAGGGCGCAAAGGCGGCCGAGTTCTGGCGCGACATCGCCTCCGTCCGCGTCGAGGTCGGGGCCGGTGTGCCCGGAATTCTCATCCATTCGAACCCACAGACGGCGCTTGAGGCAAAGTTCAGCCTAGAATTCACCACCGCCGCGGCGCTTTGCCTGCCAGCGGTGAACCTCGACACTTTCGTCGATGCGATGATCTCCGATCCGGCGGTCTCACAGGTGATGAAGCGCTGCGCGATGGTGGGCCGGCCGGACCAGTCCGACAATTTCCTCACCCGGGTCACCGTCACGATGATGGATGGATCCGTGCACGATGAGATCGTCACGGCGGCCGAAGGCTCGCCCGCACGGCCCGCCAGCCAGACCATGCTGCACCGCAAGCTCGTCGAGACATGCCAAGGCGATGGCGAGGCGGCATGGCGGCTGCTGGCGATGCTTGCCGATGCGCCCTCCTGGGCGGAGTTCGAAGCCGAACTTCTTCCCTTGTTGCGCAAATGAACCCCAGGTGCCCGCCTGGCAGACAGGCTGGGCGAAATGTCAGGAGAGACCCGAATGCCAGGCCCGAGGCTTGATCCGGTTGACAACGATCCGCAACTGCCCGCGTCGGTCGATGTGGTGGTGGTGGGCGGCGGCATCATCGGCGCATCCGCCGCCCTTGAGCTGGCAGAACGCGGCCTGCGCATCGCTCTCTGCGAAAAGGGCGAGATCGGCGCCGAACAATCCAGCCGCAACTGGGGCTGGGTGCGCCTGTCGCACCGCGATCCGCGCGAGATGCCGCTGATGGTCGAATCCGTTCGCCTCTGGAAGGGGCTGAACGACAGGGTCGGTGCGGACACCGGCTATCGCCAATGCGGGATCACCTTCACCTGCGCGACGGATGACGATCTGGCGGATATGGAAAAGTGGGTCGGCTATCAGAAGGAATATCAGATCTCGGCCCGTATCGTCCCGAAAGACGAGGCTCTCGCGACCTTTCCCGGCGTCAATCTGCCGATCAGGGGGGCGATGGTCAATCCCGCCGATGGCCGCGCAGAACCGCAGAAGGCCGCCCCGGCGATCGCCCGAGCGGCCCAACGTCTTGGCGCCACCATTCATCAGGGCTGCGCGGTCCGCGTTGTCGAAACGGCCGCAGGCCGGATCTGCGGCGTCGTCACCGAAGCAGGAAAGATCGCCTGCTCGGCCGTGTTGCTGTCCGGCGGCGCCTGGTCGCGGCTGTTTCTGGACAACATGGGGATCTATCTGCCGCAACTGCGGATGAAGAATACCGTGCTGCGCACGAGCCCCATCGAGGGTGGTCCCGAAGGCACGTTGAAATTCCGCGACTTCACCCTGCGCCGACGGCTCGACGGCGGCTACACCATCGCCAGCGTGCTTTCCAACAAATACGAGATTACGCCGGATTCCTTCCGTTTGATGAAGGCCTTTCTTCCGGCGATGAGAAACGAATGGTCGGAGCTTCATCTAAGTTTCGGCCGGCAGTTCTTCGCCGAGCTTGGCACCGGGCGGCGCTGGACGGCGCAGGACCGCAGTCCGTTCGAGGAAACGCGTATCCTCGATCCCGTCCCGGATGCGCAGACGGTCGATGCGATCCTCGAAAACCTGCGCAAGGCCTACCCGATATTCGGGGATGTCACAGTCGAACAGCGGTGGGCCGGATTCATGGATGTCGTCCCCGACGCCATCCCGGTGATCTCGCCCACCGAAGGGGTCGAGAACGGCGTTCCGGGATTGTTCGTCGCCACCGGCTTTTCGGGTCACGGCTTCGGGCTCGGGCCTGCGGGGGGCCGGCTCGCCGCCGATCTGGTGGTGGGTAGCCCGCCGCTTGTCGATCCTAAAGCCTTTCGTCTTTCGCGCTTTTCGGACGGGTCGAAGATCGCGCCGATCAGCGGCGTCACCCGCCGCTAGTCTCCCGCCGTATCAAACTGCCACAGGTCTTTGCCATGTCGCTTTCGAATGATATCTTGCATCCGTCGTTCACCACCGATCCCTATTGGTGGGATGCGGCTCCACCCGAGACCACATCACCAGATGCGCCGTTGCCGCGCGAAGCCGACGTGGTCGTGATCGGCGGCGGCTATTGCGGAATGTCGGCGGCAATAGAGCTTCGCCGCCAAGGGATCGACGTGGCGGTGCTCGACAAGGGGGCGCTCGGAGGCGGCGCCAGCACGCGCGCGACGGGGGGCGTGACGGGGGGGCAGAAACTCGTGCTCGCCGGTCCGACGGCCGGTGTCACGCGCGATCAGCTTGCCGCAATGCTGCGCGATTCGATCGCGTCTTTCGCCTATCTGCGTAATCTCTTGGAGACGGAGCAGCTTGACGCCGGCTTTCAGCAATGCGGCCGTTTTCTCGTCGCCTATTCCGAAGGTCACGCGAAGCGCCTCGCCCGAATGGGCGCGCTTTTGCGCGAACATACCGGCGTTCGTGTACGGGATATTGCGCGCGCGCAGCAGCGCGAAATCCTAGCAAGCGAGTTCTATCACGGCGGGATCCTGATCGAGGATTACGGCAGCATCCATCCCGCGAAATACCACAAGAGCCTGCGCGACCTCGCCCGCCGCCTGGGTGCGGGATTGTATTCACATACGCCGATGCTTTCGGTCGAACAACGGGACGGAAAGTGGGTTGTCGCCACAGCGCGGGGCGAGATCGTCGCGGGTCGTGTCATTGCGGCGACCAACGGCTACACCGGAACGGAACTGCCCTATCTTCATCCGCGGCTGATCCCCGCGGCCAGCTATCACATAGCAACCGAACCCCTGCCCCGGGACATGATCGAACGGCTTCTTCCTGGCGGCAGGATGGTCTCGGACTCGCAGCGAAACCTCGTCGCCGTACGCCCCTCCACCGATGGCACGAGGATCATTTTCGGCGCCCGTCCCAGCGCGCACGACCGCCGCGAGGAAGAGGCTGCACCTTTGATCTACCGCACCATGACGGCGGTCCTGCCGCAATTGGACGGCGTGAAGGTGACCCACTGCTGGCGGGGCAACGTGGCGATGACATTCGACCGCCACCCCCATATCGGCGAGATAGACGGCATTTTTTTTGCTGTCGGCTGCAACGGCAGCGGAGTCGCGATGATGAGCTATCTCGGCCAACAAATTGCCAGACGGCTTCTGAGTCGTCAGGACCGCCCTTCGGCATTCGAGGGCCACGGTTTCCCGATCCACCGATGGTATGATGGGCGCCCTTGGTTTGTGCCGCTGATCACGGTTTATTATAATCTGCGCGACGGCCTGGACCGACGTTTCGGCTAGCTGTTCAGTCTCGGCATCTGGTGGGCGTTGATGATGTGACCGCCCCCCGACGGCATCTGTGTGCCAAGGTGGGTCGCCGGATCGGTGAGCGGGATCGTATGGCCGGCATAGTCGGTCTGCATGACCGTCGTATCGTGGGAGCTGAGATCTGATGCGTCATGTTGAGGTTCTGGGGCGGGAGCGTCGGCGCCGCTGGTCGGATGCCGAGAAGATTTCGGTCCTGGAGCGGGTTGGTGTTGGCGGCAGGACGGTAGCGGATGTTGCGCGCGAGGCAGATCTGACGCGGCAACACATCTATCAGTGGCGACACGAGCTTCGGCGTAAGGGGCTTTGACCTGTCTCGGGCTCAGTGCTGTTTGTGCCGGTTGACGAAGATACTGCTGCCCACAGCCCGCCACTGGCAGCGGGAAGCGCGCCGATGATCGAGATATTGCTGCGCAACGGTCGGCATGTTCGTTGCGCCGAGACGATCGATGACCGATCCCTTGCCCGACTGATCCGTGTGCTGGAGGCCGTATGATCGGACCCGGCACAGGCGTCCGGGTCTATCTGGCCTGTGGTGTGACAGACATGAGGAAAGGCATCGTGGGGTTGGCCGCCCTTGCGCAGGATCACCTGCACCAGAAGCCGACTGAACCGCGCCGGGTTTGCCGGAGGCTGATTTCGATTAGTTACGCGGCCATGACTTCAGTTTCCAGAGCCGTGTAGAAGTTGGCCTCTGCTTCCGCTGGCGGGATGTTCCCGATCAGTTCGAGCAGACGGCGGTTGTTGAA
>JAATGA010000104.1 GCA_015654855.1 Rhodobacterales bacterium | reverse complement strand
GACATCGCCACCGCAGAGGGCAGTGCCGTGACCCTGACCATTCCGCCGGAACACGTTGTGGTGGTGCCGGCATGAAGACCGCGCGCCATATCCTGATCGCGCCGGCCGCGCTGTCGCTGATGATGCTGGTTGCGGCCTATGCTGTGTTCTTTGTGGTCAGCTTCGCCACCCAGGAACCCGGCGGCATCAATTCGGGTCCCCCGTTCGGTTTGCACAACTACCTGCGCTATCTGGCCAGCAGTTCAGCCCTTGGCGTCCTTGGTCTGACGGTGGGATATTCCATCGCCGTCTCGCTGGTGGTGGTCGTGATCGGCTTTCCGCTGGCCTATTTTCTTGTGCGGACCGAAAGCTCGGCCCTGCGGGCTTGCCTGCTGGGACTGCTGATCGTCACCTTCTTTTCCGGCTCGGTCACGCGAGCCTATGGATGGCTGGTGCTTCTGGGCAATCGCGGGCTTATAAACGCGCTGCTGATCGGCATGGGGGTGACGGACCGGCCCATCCGCATGGTCTATAACATGACCGGCGTGTCCGTGGCGCTGATCCATTTTCTCTTGCCGTATTTCGTGTTCTCAATCCTGGGGACGATGAAAAACCTGTCGCGAAGCTGCGAGGAAGCCGCGCGCGACCTTGGCGCCGGCCCGATGCTGGTATTCCGCCGGGTGACGCTGCCGCTTTGTGTTCCGGGGCTTATGGTTGCCGGAACGCTGATCTACAGCGTTGCGCTCTCGACTTTCATCTTTCCCTTGCTGCTTGGCGGCGGCCGGGTCGAACTGGTGTCCAATGCGATCTATCGCGAGATCTCGGTCAACTTTGATCAGCCCTATGCGGCGGCGTCTTCGGCGATCTTTCTGGTCGTGTCGCTCGGCTCGGTGTTTCTGTGCCTCTGGCTGCAACGTCGCCTGACCCGCAGACCGGGCATGGGGGAGGCGGGTGCATGAAATCGAACGGCTCGCGACTGTTCTGGTTCATTTATTTGCTGGCGATGGTGGTTTTCCTGATCGCGCCGCTTGTGCTTATCCTGATCTATTCCTTTGCGCCGGGGCGCTATCTGCAACTGCCGCCGACGGGCCTGTCTACAAAGTGGTATGTCGCCTTCTTCAAGAACGATGCCTTCCTTCTGGGACTGCGCAACACCCTGGTCCTTTCGCTGGTGACGCCCCCGCTATGCCTCGCCATCGCTTTGCCCGCCGTTCATGCCATCGCCCGCCGCAGCGTGCCCGGGGCGACGGTGATCGGCACGGCCCTGACCTCTACGATCATGCTGCCCGGTGTGGTGACCGGGATCGCTTTCCTGAGCTTCTTCAACATCCTCAACGTCAACCACGGCTTGCTGAAGATGACCATTGCCATGACCATCGTCTGCCTGCCCTATGCGCTGATGGCGCTGCTGGCCAATTATCACGGTCTGGACGAGCGGATAGAGGAGGCCGCGCGCGATCTGGGTGCGCCCCAGTTCCTCGTCTATCTGCGCGTGGTCCTGCCGCAACTGAAACCCGGCCTGATCGCGGGGTCGGTCTTCATTTTCGTCGAGACGGTCGACAATTTCTCGATCAACGTGTTCCTTTCGGACATGCAAAGCAACACGTTGCCGATCGTCACATATCAGCACATGCGCAACTACGACGACCCGCTGGTGGCGGTCATCGCGACGCTGCTGTCTGCGCTGGCGTTGGTTCTGGTCCTGCTGCTGGGACGGCTGGTCGGATTGGATCGCGCCATGGGACAGGGAGCTTAGGAATGGACATCAATACCACGCTGGATCGTTGCCGCCTCGCGACCGCCGCGCTGAGGGAGGGGTATGACCGTTTCGTCGCCGATATCGTCACCCTGACCGAAATCGCCGCCCCGCCCTTTGCCGAGGCAGCCCGGGGCGCGGCCTTTCTCAAGATGACGCGCCAGGCGGGACTTGCGGATGCACATGTGGACGAGATCGGCAATGTCGTCGGTCTTCGCCCCGGAAAGGAGGGCGGCAGGATCGTCGCCATCGCCGCCCATCTGGACACGGTTTTTCCCGCCGGGACAGATACGACCGTCCGGCGGGAGGGGACGCGCCTTCATGCCCCCGGCATCGGCGACGATACCCGGGGGCTGGCAGTCCTGCTGGCGCTGCTGCGGGCGATGAACGCGGCGGGCGTCGAGACCCGTGACGACCTGCTGTTCGTGGGCGATGTCGGCGAGGAAGGACAGGGCGACCTGCGTGGTATCCGCCACCTGTTCCTGAAAGGCGAATACGCGGGCCGGATCGGCGCCTTCTTCAGCTTCGACAGCCTTTCGATGGAGGAACTCGTGACCGGTGCGATCGGTTCGCGCCGTTACCGGCTGAGCTTTCGGGGGCCCGGCGGGCACAGTTTTCTGGACTACGGGACGGCCAATCCTTCGAATGCACTTGGCCACTTTCTCTCGGGATTGGCCGAAACGACGGTTCCCGCTGAGCCGAAAACCACGTTTTCCGCCAGCGTTCTGGGCGGCGGCACCTCGGTCAACGCCATCCCGCAGGAGATTTGGGTCGAGATCGACCTGCGCTCGGCCGATCCGGTCGAGATCGATCGTCTCGATCAGCGGGTCGGCCTGTTGATCGAGCGGGCCTTGTCGCAGGAAAACGGGTTAGCTGCTGGTCGCGGCCATATCACGGCCGAGATGAAGTCGATCGGTGACCGCCCGGCCGCATCCGGCCGACTGTCGGGTCCGGTGGTCGACGAATGCCGCGCGGCACTTTCGGCTTATGGCTACGCGGTGCGGACAACCTGCTCGTCGACCGATGCGAACATCCCGATGAGCCTTGGCATCCCCGCCGTCACCATCGGCTCCGGTCCCGCAGCCGGCGGCGCGCATACGTTGCAGGAATGGATAGACGTGGAACCCGAGGCCACCCACCGCGCGATGGCGGCCGGTTTGGCGGCAGTCCTTGCCGTATCGGGTGTGGCGTGACGGACCACGGGCAACACCGCAATGGCCATTGCAGGCAGCGACCTCTGCGGCGGGATGATGTCGGGAAAGCCCTTGATCACCTGATCGACGACCTCGACATGCCAGTTCGCCTCGATGAAAGGCATAGCGTCCTGCGGTCTTCATTCCCTGTTCCATCTTCCCTGATCCAGGGAGATGAGCCACAGAGCCTTCAGACCTGCGAGGCCGGCCGCAGGATCACGCCATCCTGCCAGACGATCGGATCGCCACCTGTTACCTCCAGCGCATCGACGCGGCCAAAGAACACCGAATGGCTGCCGAAATCATGCGCGGCCACCACCGTGCACAGATGGCAGGCCAGCGCCTCCTTCAGCATCGGAAGGCCACAGGCCGCAGCCTTCCAATCCTCGGCGGCAAAGCGGCGGTCGCGCATGTCGCTGCGCGAAAAGGCGGTCAGCAGCGGCTCGTGCCGGGCGGCCATCAGGCTGAGGCTGAAGCGTCCTGTCCGCGCGATCACCGGATGGATCGACGCGCTGCGGTTGACCGCAACCATCATCGAGGGCGGCTCCATCGACAGCGACGAGGCGCTGGTCACGGCCATGCCATGAAACCTCCCCTCCTCATCGGTGGCCGCCACGATGAACACGCTGGCCGCGACGCGGCGCAGACTGGGGCGGAAGGTTTCCAGGGTTGCTTGACTATGGAACATCGCGGGTTTCCTGAAGCGGGGCGCGCGGCCTGCTGCGCACCCCGCGAGGCTGTTGCTCAGGAGGCTGCATTCGCACGGGCGATGCGCTCCTGATGGACCGGATCGACCAGCGGATAGACGGTGAATTCGGCCGGCACCCGGTTCGACCATTCGGTTATAATCCGGTGCAGTTCCTCGTGGCTTTCCACATCGAAGACCACGAAGGCACCGCGGCCCGCCTTGACATAGACGGATTTGGCCTTGCCGGCCTTCTTCTGCGCCTCCAGCCAGTCCCAGAATTCGGTCTGGCCGCCGCGGATATCTTGCGGACGCGCGGGTTGCGGGTTGCTGATGACCATGAATTGCACGTTATTCCTCCTTTTGTGCAGAGCGGGGTCAGATCGCGTGATTGATCAGCGCGGTCTTGGACCTGGTGAAATGGTTGCGCATGGCTTCAAGGGTGTATTCCTTGCCGATGCCGCTGCTCTTCCATCCGCCGTAGTTCACATTGGCCTTGGGTCCGGCATATTGGTTCACCTGCACGAAGCCCGCCTCGATCTGGCTGACGAATTGCATGGCGCGCCCGATATTGCGGGTCCAGAGCGTGGCCGCGAGCCCATAGTCCGAGTTGTTGGCAAGCCGGATCGCCTCTTCGAAACTGCGGACCTTCATCGCCACCGCGACCGGGCCGAAGATCTCCTGCGTGCAGATATCGGCGTCTTCCGGCACGCCGTCGATCAGAGTCGGGCGCAGGAAATGGCCGTTTTCCAGCCCCGGCTGGCTGAAGTCGGCCCCGCCGCAGAGGATGCGAGCCTGCGGATAGGCTCCGACCGAGCGGATGAAGCCGCGCACGCTCTCGATCTGTCTGGCCGAGATGATCGCACCGATGTCGGTCGCCTCGTCGAAGGGGTCGCCCACCTTCATCGCGTTCATCGCGACGACGGCATGTTCGATCACCTCGTCATAGATCGCCTCGTGCAGGATGATCCGGGCGCCGGCGATGCAGGACTGGCCCTGCCGCGCGAAACGCATCCCCGCCACCACGCCCGGAGCGGCGATCGACAGATCGGCATCCTCCATTACGATATTGGGGTTCTTGCCGCCCAGCTCCAGCGTCACCGGGATCAATTTGTCGGCGACATAGCCCATGATCGTGCGACCCACCGGCACCGAGCCGGTGAAGGTGACCTTCGCGACATCGGGATGGGTGCAGAGCGGCTCGCCGACATGCCGCCCCTGCCCTGCCAGGATGTTGATCGCGCCTTCCGGCAGCAGCTTCTGGATGATCTCGGCGCAGCGCAGCACCGCGAGCGGCGCGGTCTCCGCCGTCTTGACCACGATCGTATTGCCCGCGACCAGCGCCGGGGCGATTTTTGACGAGAAAGAAAAGAGCGGCCCGTTCCAGGGCAGAATCGCCGCGATCACGCCCAGGGGCTCGCAGGTGGTGAAATGCAGCACATTGGCCGCATCGGGGACGGTGGTGCCCTTCAATTCGCCCGAGACGCCCGCGAACATGCGGATCATGTCGATGGCCGTTGCCACGTCGCCGCGCGACTGGGTGGCGATGGCATGGCCGGTCTCCAGCGTCTGCAGCTCGGAAATGGCCTCCAGTTCAGCCTCGATCCGGTCGGCGGCGATGGCAAGCAGCCGTCCCCGCTCACGCGCGGGAACCCGCGACCATGTGCCGAAAGCGGACCTGGCCGCCGCCACGGCGGCCAGAACTTCGGCCGTGCCGGATTTCGGCATCTGCGCGATGCGCCGGCCATCGGCCGGATGGAAGACGTCGAACAGCCCGTGTTCGCCGCCCTGCACCAGATGTCCGCCGATCAGGTTCATGCCACTCAGCCGGGCGGCATCCGCCTCGGCCCGGGCACGGTCAATCACGCGCCGTTTGGCGCCAGGCTGCTGATTCATGAGTCTCCCCCCATTCCTCTTGTCCCGGGGAACCTCGGCCAAGGGGGGCGGGATTGCAAATTAGATAATCGCTGTGGGCCATAAGTCAGGGCTATCATCATAAACCAGGCTTATGGGTCAGGTCGAACGTCCAATTTGCCTCCGCCTGCCGTATCGCGCATTCTCATAACCGGAGGGGGCCGGGTCGGACAGCACTGCCGACCGGTCGGATGGAGAGGAAAGTCGATACATGTCGTCATACGACCATATCATCGTGGGCTGCGGCTCGGCGGGATCGGTGATCGCGCATCATCTGGTCAAGGCCGGCAAGAAGGTCTGCGTTCTTGAGGCCGGTCCGGCAGATCGCAA
This sequence comes from Rhodobacterales bacterium, assembly GCA_015654855.1. Taxonomy (GTDB): domain Bacteria; phylum Pseudomonadota; class Alphaproteobacteria; order Rhodobacterales; family Rhodobacteraceae; genus JAATGA01. Next base: position 11,377 of record JAATGA010000104.1, on the reverse strand, counting down.
CCTCTTCATCCATGTGCCGGTGGGCTTCGTCAAAACCTTGCACAACCCCAAGCTGACCTATCAATATCATACCGAAGGCACGGAATGGACGGGCAAGCGCGACGTGTTCATCCCGCAGGGCAAGACGCTCGGCGGGTCGAGTTCGGTCAATGGCATGGTCTTCGTGCGCGGACAGGCGCAGGACTACGACCATTGGGCGCAGATGGGCAATCGCGGCTGGGGCTATCGCGACGTGCTGCCCTATCTCAAGCGGATCGAAAACCGGCAGGCGCCGCATGACGGCGCCTACCGCTCGACCAGCGGCGCGATCCCGGTCACCGATCCCGACTGGCGCCATCCGCTCTGCAATGCCTTCATCGCCGGCGCGGTGGAGAACGGCATCCCGCTCAACCCCGATTACAACGGCGCCGAACAATGGGGGACGGGCTATTACCAGCGCGCCATCCAGCGCCAGATCCGCCGCAGCGCCTATCGCTCCTATCTGCATCCCTTGCGCAAGGCGCCCAACCTGACCCTGCTGACCGATACCATGGTCGAGAAGGTGCTGTTCGAGGGCAAGCGGGCCACGGGCGTGCGCTATCGCGGCGCCGACGGCACTCGGCATGACATCACGGCGGGCGAGGTGATCCTGTGCAGCGGCGGACTGAACACGCCGAAACTGCTGCAATTGTCGGGCGTGGGCCCGGCGGATCTGCTGCGCGGCCACGGGATCGAGGTGATCCACGATCTGCCCGGCGTGGGCGAGAACCTCTCGGACCATTACAGCCCCCGCATCGTGGCGCGAGCCAGGAACACCCGGTCGATCAACAATCAGGTGAAGGGGCTGCGCCTTCTGGGCGAAGTCACCCGCTGGGCCGCCGGCGCGCCCTCGGTCCTGGGTCTGTCGGCGGCGGTCTGCTATGCCTTCGGCAAGTCGCGCCCCGAACTGGAAAGCCCCGATTTCACGCTGATCTTCACCCCGGCCAGCTACAAAGGCGGCCATCTGGGTGTGCTGGACGACTACGCGGGCATGACCTGCGGCGCCTGGCAGATGCGGCCCGAAAGCACCGGCTATGTCCGCATCCGTTCGAACAGGATCGAGGATGCGCCGATCATCCAGCCGAATTACCTGTCCACCGACAATGACCGCAAGACCCTGCTACATGCCCTGCGCACCGCCCGCAAAGTGCTGGGGTCCGAGGCTTTGTCGCAGTATTACGACGCCGAAATCCTGCCCGGCAAGGATGTGCAAAGCGACGACGAACTCCTGGATTTCGCGCGCCAATACGGCAACAGCACCTATCACATGGCCGGAGCTTGCCGCATGGGCCCGCGCGACGCGCAAAACACCGTGGTCGATGACCAGCTGCGTGTGCATGGCCTGACGGGTCTGCGCATCGCCGATTCCTCGGTTCTGCCCGCGATGACCTCGGCCAATACCTATGTCTCGGCCCTGCTTGTGGGCGAGAAGGCCGCGGATTTCCTGCTTGGCCGACAGGAGGCCATCGCGGCCTGAGACGCGATCCAACCGCTTTCCGAACCGACCGCGCCGGAGCCTCCGGCGCGGAACAGACAGGCTTTTCCCGGAGAACCCCGAATGACAGTCCAGCCCCCTGCCCCGGCCACTAAGCACTTTATCCGCGCCGAGGATCTGACCGAGCTCGCCACCCGCCTGCTGATCGCCGCCGATCTGCCCGAGGATGACGCCCGCACCGTCGCCGAATGCCTGGTCGAGGCCGATCTGCGCGGGGTCGAAACGCATGGCGTGGTCCGTCTGGTGCATTACACCAACCGCATCAAGCTGGGCCTGATCAATCCGCGCCCGGAGATGAAGCTGACCCGCGCCACGCCGGTCGCGCTGCATCTGGACGCCGACGACGCCTTCGGCTTCGTCGCCGCTCGCCGCGCGATGGACGAGGCCATCGCCATGGCGCGCGACTATGGCGTCGGTTTGGTCTCGGTGCGCGGATCCACCCATTTCGGCATGGCCGCAAGCTATGTGAAACAGGCCGTGGATCGCGGCTTCATGTCGATGGTCTTCACCAATGCCTCGGCCTCGATGCCGCCCTGGGGCGGGCGCGATCCGATCCTCGGCACCTCGCCCTTCGCGGCCGGCGCGCCTGCGGGCAGCCAGCCGCCCTTCATCCTCGACATGTCGGTGGCCGTCGCGGCGCGCGGCAAGGTGCGTCTTGCGGCGCTGCGCGGCGATACGGTGCCCGCGGGCTGGGGTCTCGACAAGGAAGGCCGCCATACCACCGACCCGAATGCGATCCTCTACGATGGCGTGGTCCTGCCGGTGGGCGGGCCGAAGGGTTCCGCCATCGCGATGATGATGGACATCTTCGGCGGCGTCTTCTCGGGGTCGAAATTCGCGGGCGACGTGCCCAACCACACCACCGATTTCGAGAATAAGCAGGATGTCGGCCATTTCTTCATGGCGATCCGCCCCGGCCTGTTCATCGGCGAAGAGGCGTTCCGCGAACGGATGGATGAACTCGTCCGTCGCATGAAAGCCTCGCGGCCGGTCGAGGGCAACACCGAAATCCTGATCTCGGGCGAACCCGAGGCGCGGTTGCAGGCCCGCCGTCAGGTCGAGGGCATCGCCTTGCCGATCAAGGAGCTTGAGGCCATCTTCACTGCCGCCCGCCCGCTCGGCATCGCCATTCCCGAAACCGCCCCCACGCCCTTCACCGCATGAGATCTGCCCGCATGACCCAAACCATGGCCACCGAACCGCTTGTCGATACCCATGCGCATATCTTCCGCGCCGATCTGCCGATGGATAAATATGCGTTGCACCTGCCCAAGCACGACTTCACCGTCGATGACTATCTGACGGTGCTGGATACCCATGGGGTCTGGAATGCCGCCATCGCGGCGCCCAGCTTTCTCGGCACCTACAACGACTACATGATCCGCGACCTGATCGCGCATCCGCGCCTGCGCGGCACTGCGATCCTCGATCCCGATGTCAGCGCCTATGATCTGCGGCAGATGGACCGCGAGGGCGTGGTGGGCGTGCGCCTGTCCCTGCGCGGCCGGAAAGAGCTGCCGGACTACACCTCAAACGAATACAAGCGGTTCTTCTTCCGCCTGGCCGATCTGGGCTGGCATGCGCATCTGCATATCGAGGGCCAGCGCCTGCCGCAGATGCTGCCGATCCTGCAGGCGCTGCCGATGGATCTGATCGTCGACCACATGGGCCGCCCGGATCCGGCGAGTGCAGGGAAGTCGGAAGGCTTTGAAGCGCTGCTCAACGGTTTTGACAATGGCCGGATGTGGGTGAAGCTCTCGGGCGGGTTCCGCATCGTCTGCGATCAGAACCCGCTGGCCAGGCGATTGCTGGAGGTGGGCGGACCCGAGCGGCTGCTCTGGGGATCCGACTGCCCCTTCACCGATTTCGAGGAGAAGGTCAGCTATCGTTCGGTCATCGACGCCTATCACGACTGGGTACCCGATGCGGCCGATCGGGCGGTGATCGCCGAAGGGTCGCGCAAGCTCTATCGCTTCTGAAATCGCGAAAAGACAGGGACGAGGGCCGGCTGGGTATCCACGCCGGTCTTTCGACTTTCCGCGCCGCCCATGCCCGCACGCGAGCGATGACAAAGAAAAGGCCGGCGGGACTGCCCGCCGGCCTGACTGTCTTCCTGACGGCCTGTTGGCTCAAGCGGCGGCGCGGTCGCGCACCAGCTTGCGCACCCCGTCCGCCTTGCCGCGCATCCCCGCCTGAAGGAAATTCAGATCCGAGCCGAGCGTGACATAGCGCGCGCCGGCCTCGACGAACTTGCCGATCAGGTCGGGATTGCCCGCAAGCCCGCCAAGGCCCGCCGCCTTGCCGCTCGCGCGGCAGACCTCGATCACATGGCCGATCGCATCCTCAAGCGCGGAATGGCCGAACTGCCCGTCCAGCCCCATGTCCGACAGCAGGTCGTTCGATCCGACATGCAGGATATCGACGCCCTCGACCGCGGCGATCGCGGCCGCATTGCGCACGGCCTCGGCGGTCTCGATCATACAGACCACGGTGGTGCGCTCGTTCATCATCCGCCGCGCCTCGACCAGATTCCAGTTGCGATAGCCGAGCTGGGGGATGCCATTGGTCACCGACCGCGACCCCTTGGGCGCGAAACGCGAGTTCTCGACCACGGTCCGCGCATCCGCCGCCGTGGAGACATGCGGCGCGATCACCCCCATGGCGCCCGCATCCAGCGCGCGCGAGATGAAATCCGGCCCATAGGTCGGCACCCGCACGAAAGGCGTGATCCCTGCCCACAGCGCCGAGACGAAGATCTGCGAGGCCTGCGCCATCGACATCGGCGCATGTTCCAGATCGACATAGAAGGTGTCGAACCCTGCCGCCTTGACCAGAGGCGCGATCTCCACCGATTCGACCAGCCGCACGATCATCGAAATGGCAGGCTCGTCGCGCAGAAGACAGGCCTGCACGTTGTTGAAAAGCAGTTGGTCCAATTCCATGAAGGCTCTCTCCCTTTGCCGTTACGGCAGTTTACCGGCAGAGCGCGGACGGTGACCAAGTATACTTTGGCCGTCGACCATAATCTGGATTGATGATCGACGGGCGGAAACGCGGTTCAGACCTCGAAATGGAAGCTTTCGACGATATGTCGGCGGGCGAGTTCGATGAACTGGCCGGCGGTGCGCAGGATCGAATGGCCAACCGGCACCACAAGACAGGTCTGCACCGTGCAGGTCGGCAGGAAGCGGCGAACCACCAGATGGGGGTTGCGATCCTGCCGGAACAGCATCGGCTCGACCAGCGCGATGCCCGCACCCGCCTCGGCCAGATTGAAGGCGGTGGTGGAATAGTTCACCTGGATGGAACGCCGCAACGGCTGGTCGTAATTGGCGAAAGCCTTTTCCACCTGCGAGCCGATGGGCGTATGAGGCGCGTAGCTGATGACCGGCGTATCGGCCAGCAGATCGACGGTCAGCACCTCATGTTCGGCCAGCGGGCTGTCGGCCCGCAGGATGCAGGCGATTTCTCCGGTGCGCAGCGGCTCGGTCTCGACGGCAGCATCCTTGACCGGGCCGAAGACGAAGCCGAAATCCACCTCGCGCCGGGCGACCCGTTCGATCACCTGCGCCGAGGGCAGGGCATGGACCGCGATACGCACATCGGGGTTGCGGGACTGAAACTCGGAAATCGCGATGGCCAGCGGGCCATTCGCCACCGAGAAGGTCGAAGCGACGGTGATTTGCCCCAGCCGCCCGCCCGCCAGATCGTTCACCACCCGGCTGACGGTATCGACGCGCTCGAAGATATTGGCGATGTCGGGATAGATCGCCTCGGCCTCGGCCGTCGGGCGGATGCGGCTGCCATGACGCTCGAACAGCTTGATCTTCAGCTGATCCTCGCAATGGCGCAGCATGGTGCTGACCGCGGGCTGGGTGACGTTCAGAAGCTTTGCCGCCCCGGTAACCGACCCCGACCGCATGATCGCGTGAAACACTTCCATCTGCCGCAGGTTCATGGCTCTTCCCCCACCCTGTCGCCGATCCTGTCCAGCGGCAGAAGCCGTTCGGCATAGGCGATCGCCTCGCCGATCAGGGCGAGGAATATCTTTTCGCGCTGTTCGACGATCTGGCTCAGCGAGGCGACACCCACCGCCAGCGGCGTGGCCCCGAACCTGGGCGGCAGCATCAGCGCGACCGCTCCCCCTCCCCGCACCACCCCGTCGACCGAGGTGGCAAAACCCTGCGCCCGCACCTCGCGCAGCCGCGCCATCCAAAGCGCGCGGTCCAGATGCCTGGCCGGATCGGCGCATTCCGCGTTCACCCGGCGCAGGAAGCGGTCGATATAGGCATCGTCGTGCCGCGCCAGCAGCACCTGCCCCATCGCCGTCTGCGTCAGGTCGCGGAAATCCCCCGAGGCCACATTCAGCCGCACCGGACCCGTCGCTTCGACCACCTGGACATATTGCAGGCGCATACCGTTCTGCATGCCGACCAGGATGGTCTCGCCGGTCTCTTCGCCCAGCCGGGTGACCAGCGCGCTCAGCACTTGGCTATCGTAGAGCGAATGGCCCACCCATTCCACCAAGAACAGCAGCCGCGAGGTCGGCTGATAGGTCCGGTCGCCACCCCGATATTCCAGATAGCCCATCTGCACCATCGTGCGCATCAGCATCGAGACCGAGGACACCGGATAGCCATAGGCCCTCGCCACTTCGGAGACACTGACGGCGCGGCGCTGGCGTTCGAAATATTCAAGGATCGCAAAGACGCGCTGCGCCGATTTCACGCCATCCATGACCCGGCTTCCCTCCGCCATTATCAATCTCAAAATACATATATATAATCATATAACGTATATCAATCTTCAATTGAACCGACTCGGGCAGATACGGCAATCTTGGTTCATTGATGCCAGCCGGACGGCGGCAGGCGCGGCCAGACACCGAGGGTGTCTGCGCACAGGCAATCTGCGGGAGGAACGCATGACCGAGAAACGCAAGGACAAGATCCGCCTGGGGCTGTTCTACTGGCCGGGCGGCAACCATGTGGCAGGCTGGCGCCACCCCCGGGCCGAGGATGACGGCACCTTCAACTTCAGGACCGTGGCCAATATCGCCCGTACCGCCGAGCGCGGCCTGTTCGACCTGTTCTTCCTGGCCGATATCGTCGGACTGCGCCCCGAACAGATCGAAGCGCAGTCGATGGCGGCGCGCTCTTCCTATCTGGAGCCGCTGACGCTCTTGTCGGCTCTTGCCGCCGTCACCGACCGCATCGGCCTGGTCGCCACCGCGACCACCACCTACAACGAGCCCTACCACCTTGCGCGTAAATTCGCCTCGATCGACCTGATCTCGAACGGGCGGGCTGGCTGGAACCTCGTCACCTCGCACAACCAGGCGGAGGCCGCGAATTTCTCGGTCCAGTCGCATATGGCCCATGCAGACCGCTATGCCCGGGCGCGCGAATTCGCCGAGGTGGTCAAGGGTCTGTGGAACAGTTGGGACGATGATGCGCTGCTGCGCGACAAGGTTTCGGGCCGCTATTTCGACCCCGAGAAGGTGCATTTCCTCAACCATGAGGGCGAACTCTTCAAGGTGCGCGGGCCACTGAACGTTTCGCGCAGCCCGCAGGGCCATCCGGTGATCGTTCAGGCCGGATCTTCCGGGCCGGGGCGAGATCTGGCCGCCGAGACTGCTGAAGTGGTGTTCACCGCGGCCGAGAACTACGAACAGGGCCGCGCCTTCTATGCCGATACCAAGGCCCGCCTGCCGCGCTTTGGCCGCGCCGAAAGCCATATGGCGATCATGCCGGGGCTTTACCCGGTGATCGGTGGCACCGAGGCCGAGGCCAGGGCCAAGCTGGCCGAGTTGCAGGAGATGGTGAATCCGGCGACGGGCCTGTTCCTGCTGCAACACCTCCTGGGCCGCGATCTGTCGATGTATCCGCTGGACGAGCCGCTGCCCGGTCTGCCCGCGCATGACGGAGCGCAGGGTCGCACCGAGGTGATCCTGCGCACCGCCCGCGAAAAGAACCTGACGCTGCGCCAGCTTTATCAAGAGGTTGCGGTGGCGCGGGGCCATAACATGATCTGCGGCACCCCCGAGCAGGTGGCCGATGAAATGGAGAAATGGTTCATCGGCGGTGCAGCCGACGGCTTCAACCTGCTGCCGCCCTGCTTCCCCTGGGGTCTGGACGATTTCGTCGATCAGGTGGTACCGGTACTGCAACGCCGCGGTCTGTATCGCACCGAATACGAGGGCGAAACGCTGCGCGAGAACCTTGGCCTGCCCTATCCCGAAGTGCCGCACAGGCAGAGCGCGAAATCCGCCTGACATCGGAATCTGATGACAGAGCAAGGCCGGGATCGCGAAGATCCCGGCCTTTGCCGTTTCCGACCCCGCCTGCCGGGCATGATCGGGATACGGGGCGCGCGTAAAGCGTAAGGCGCCCCGAAGGGCACCTTTGTCATCGTCAAGAGAAGCCGGCAGTCACATCCCCATATAGGCTGCACGGATCCGGCTGTCGCTGCGCAGATCGTCCGAGCGGCCATCGCGGGTGATGCGGCCCTGCTCGATCACATAGGCGCGGTCCGAGATTTCCAGCGCCTCGCCCACATTCTGCTCGACAAGGATGATCGACAGGCCAACCCGTTCCGCCAGGCCCTTCACCAGTTCGAAGACATTCGACACCATCAGCGGCGACAGGCCCACTGAAGGCTCGTCCAGCATCAGAAGCTTCGGGCGGCTCATGATAGCGCGGGCGACGGCACACATCTGCCGCTCGCCGCCCGAGAGCTTGCCGGCAAGCTGGTTGCGGCGCTCCGCAAGGATCGGGAACAGTTCGAACATCTCGGCCAGGCGTTCTGCCGAGACCTCTTTCTTCGAAAAGCCGCCCAGGCGCAGGTTCTCCTCGACGGTCATGAAGGGGAACAGCCGCCCGCCCTCGGGCACCAGCACCAGCCCGCGGCCGGGGCGTTCATGCGCCGAAAGGCGGGTCGCATCCTGCCCGTCGAAATGCACCTGGCCTTCGACTGGCGCGATCAGGCCCGAAATCACCCCGAGCAGCGTGCTCTTGCCCGCACCGTTCGCGCCGACCACCGCCACGACCTCGCCCGGATCGACCCGGAGCGTCACATCGCGCAGAACGGTAACCTGACCATAGCCAGCCGTGACATTGCGGACTTCCAGTGCGGCGCTCATGCGTATTTCTTTCCCAGATAGGCCTCGATCACGCGCGGATCGGACAGCACGGTTTCGGGGTCGCCCTCGGCGATCCTGGTGCCGAAATCCACCACCATGACCCGATGCCCCAAAGCGCGCACCACCTTGAGGTTGTGCTCGATCACCAGGAGCGTCAGACCGCCGGCGTGCAGCGCCCGGATCAGATGGATGATATCATCCACCTCGGTCGGGTTCAGCCCGGCCATCACCTCGTCCAGCATCAGGATATCGGGGCCGAGCGCCAGCGCCCGGGCGATCTCCAGCCGACGGCGTTCGGACAGGGTCAGCAACCCCGCCCGCACCCCTGCCCTTCGGCCCAGGCCCACCTGCTCAAGACAGTTCATCGCCCGCTCGGCCGCCTTGCGCGTGTCGTGATGGCGGTGATAGGCGCCGACCAGCGCGTTTTCCAGCGTGGTCATCGAGGTCAGGGTTTTCGCGATCTGGAAGGTGCGGCCGAAGCCGAGGCGCGCGCGCTCTTCCGGGCTGCGGGCGGTCACGTCCTGACCTTTGAACCGCACCCGCCCCTGGGTCACCGTCAACTGCCCGGTGATCAGGTTGAAGAGCGTGGTCTTGCCCGCACCATTCGGGCCGATCAGGCTGACCAGATCGCCCTTGCGCATTTCGAGCGTCACACCATTCACTGCGGTCAGACCGCCGAAACGCTTGGTCACGCCCTCCACATTCAACAGCATATCAGCCATGGCTGGCCTCCTTCCGGCGGTTCATCAGGTCAAGCGCCAGTCCGACCACGCCGCGTTTAAGAAACAGCGCGCAGAGGATCAGCGAGCCTCCAAGCACGATCAGGTGGCTGCCGGGCACCACATCGGCCAGATAGGCGCGCAGGGTGAATTCCAGCGGCACGATCAGAAGCGCCCCGATCAGCGGGCCGAACAGCGTGCCGATGCCGCCGATCAGCGCGATCAGCAGAAAGCGCACCCCGATATCGGTGATCGACAGCAGGGTCGGCGGATCGACAAAACGCAGATACATGGCGAAAAGCACGCCCCCCGCCGCCGTCAGCGCCGCCGACAGCGCCATGCCGGTCAGCTTCACCTTGGTGATCGAGATGCCGACCGACCGCGCCGCATCCTGCTCGTCGCGCACCGCTTGCAGGAAATAGCCAAGACGCGAGCGATAGACATAGGCTGCAATCAGCAGCACCACCGTGGCATAGCCCAGCATCAGCAGCGCATAGTGGAACCGGTCGAGGAAGATCATGTTCTGTAGTCCCGGCTTCAGCGGCACCGACATCCCCTGCGAGCCGCCGGTCAGCCCCTTGAAATAATTGGCCAGCACCAGCATCATCTCGGCCACCGCAAGGGTCGCGATGCCGAAGAACTTGCCGCGCAACCGGAACAATGGCCAACTGACGATCACCGCGAAACCCGCCGCCAGCGCCATCGCCGGCACCAGCGCGATCCAGGGGTTCACCCCCAGCTTGAACAGGTTCATCGCCGTATAGCCGCCGATCGCGAAGAAGACCGCGTGCATCAGCGAGAACTGCCCGCCGAAACCGCCGATGATGTTCCAGGCCGTGGCCAGCCCGGCGAAGAGGAAGGTATAGGCGACGATGTTCATCACGTAGGAGTGCTCGCGCCCCAGAAAGGTGGCGGCCAGCAGGACCACCGACAGGAGGATCACCTGCAAGGCCGAACTGCGGAAGGTGACCAGCCCTCGGGCCGGAGCGTGGCGGCCTTTTGCCGCAGCGAAGGTGGAGACGGTCATGGTTTCAGCTTTCTTCACGAAGGCCGACCTCTTCCGCGCCGACAATGCCAAACAGGCCACTGGGGCGGACGATCAGGACCAGGATGAACACCAGGAACCAGGCGACATGCTTCAGTTCCGGGTCGATGTAATAGGCGGCGACCGCCTCGATCAGGCCGATGAAGAAGCCGCCGATCAGCGCCCCCCAGACCGAGCCGAGACCGCCAAGCACCACCACGGCAAAGGCCGCCGTGATGAAGCTGCCACCGATTTGCGGGGTCATGGTGTAGATTGGCGCGATCAGCGTGCCGGCCAGCCCGGCAAGCGCGGCGCCCGCGCCGAAGGTCAGCATGAAGGTGCGCTCGACATTGATGCCCATCAGCCGGGCGGCGCGCTTATCCTGGGTCACGGCACGGACCGCCTGACCCGCAAGCGTGTGTTTTAGGAACCATTGCAGGCCCACCGCCACCGCCAGAACCGCCAGAACCGCGATCAGCCGCGATACGCTGACGGCCAGATCGCCAAGACGGAGCACATGGTTGCCGACCTCTGACCGGACCGAATAGCCGACGCCGCCGGTGATCGCCAGGACGATGTTCTGCAGCAGAAGCATCAGCCCGAAGGTTGCGAAGACCTGCATCATCGGCTCGGACTGCAAGGGCTGAAGGATGAAGCGCTGCAGGATCACGCCGAAGATGAAAAGCACTGGCAGCACAATGACCAGCGACAGGTAGGGGTCCATCCCCAGCATCAGAAAGGCGGCATAGGCCCCATACATGCCCAGCATCACGAATTCGCCTTGGGCGAAGTTCACGATGCGGATCACGCCGAAGATCAGGTTCAACCCGATCGAAACGAGGCTGTAGATTCCGCCCAGCAGAATCCCCGCCACAAGGATGTTCCCGAAGGATGCCATTGAATTTCTCCTGAGGACGGCAGGCGTGCCAAAGGCGCGCAGGCCCGGGGGTAGGATCGGAAGGGCGTCGCCGGATGGCGCG
>JAATGA010000523.1 GCA_015654855.1 Rhodobacterales bacterium | reverse complement strand
GGCGTTTGCCTCTGCCTGAAGCTATCCTGCGCGCAGCGATACCGACGTTCATCGACGGTGGGTACGACAACACGTCCATGGACGTGATCGCGGCTCGCGCCGGAACCACCAAGCGAACGGTCTACGCCCACTTCGGCAGCAAGGATCAGCTGTTCCGCGCCGCCATTGCGCAGGCAGTTGAATTCTTCCACAGCGAGCTTCCGCCGTTCGGCACTGCGGACAGCCCTGCGGAAGAACTCGGAAAGTTCGCGGCGAGACTGTGTGAACTTTGTACGTGGGATCGTTCTGTTCGGCTGCAACGCGTTGCGATGGGAGAGGCCGAGCGCTTTCCCGATCTCAGCCAACTCCTGCATCGTGACGTCATCGAACGAACCGAACGTCTGGTCGCTGACTATCTGCTGATGGTGGCGTCCGTCCGGCATCCAGAAGGGAAGGGGCGTTCGCTCGAATGGGCTCTGGCAATGGCATCCATGTTCGTGAACGTTGCTACGGGAGCTCAGCGCTTTGCGGCCCTTCTACAGGCCAGCGAACTCCTCCCGGGACCTCCTGGGCAGGAGACATCTCCCCTTGTAGACCGCAACCGCATCGACCTCGCCGTCAGGGTCTTTCTGTCCGGATTCTACGCCGAACTGGCAGGAGGCGCGATGTGAACCACCGATCAGGACGGTCCGGCGCTGCGTGCCGCACATATCTCGGGCTCTACGAGGATGCCATTGCCCGGAACGAGCAGGCGACCAGGGCGCTTTTCGCGGAGGGCGTGATCGCGGATGTGCTGGCCGTTGCCGACGAAGCCCTGCAGATCGTGGACCTACCCCACGGTTCGCGGCCCTACCGCTCCGAAGTGGGTTTCAGCGATCTCGGTGATGCGCCCGTGAACGCTGTTGCCGCGTTCATGCGCGAGCGGCTGAAGCTCCCGGTGCTGCTCACATGGAGAGGCAACTGCCACCTGGTCAGGCGTCTGCCTGACCGCGTTCCGACAGCAGTGCCAGCAGGGCGGGATTGATGTAGAGGTTCTCGCGCCCGACCTTCACCTCCTCCAGCAGTCCTTCAGAGACCATCGCCTTGAGATAGACGGCCGCCGTCTGGCGTTTGGCTAGACCAGTGTCGACGAGATCGCTGATCCGGCAATAGGGGTTCACGAAGATCAGTTCGGCCAGCTCGCGGGAATAGATCTTGGGCAGGTTCTGGCGCATCCGCGCGGCGGTCTGCTCCAGCAGGTCGCGGATCGCCTGGATCCTCATCGTCGTCCATTGGGCTGTCGCCCTGACCGCTTCGAGCATGAACAGCAGCCACTGTTCCCAGGCCTCCTGTGTGGTGACCTCCAGCAGATACCTGTAGTAGAGCGCCTTGTTCTGAATGATGTGCCGGCTGAGATAGAGGACGGGGATATCCAGCAGCCCCTTGTCCACCAGATAGAGCAGGTTCAGCACCCGCCCCGTGCGGCCGTTGCCGTCGACGAAGGGGTGGATGGCCTCGAACTGATAATGCATCACCGCAAGGCGGATCAGCGGATCGATATCCTCTGCCTCGTGGATATAGCGTTCCCAGTTGGCAAGCTTGGCGCGCAGTAGGTCTTCGCCTTCCGGCGGGGTGTAGATTACGGCGCCGGTGGCATCGTTCATCAAGGCAGTGCCGGGGGTGCTGCGAATGTCGAGTTCAACACCCTTGATGGTGCGACAAACCTCGACCGCGATGGCCGTCGAGAGTGGGCGCTGCTGCAGCATCCCAAAGCCCCGGTTCAGGGCGGTGCGATAGCGCAGCGCCTCCTTGGTTGCCGGGTCGGCCTGACCGCCCGTATCATTGGCAAAGCGGAACAGTCTGTCGGTGGTGGTGACGATGTTCTCGATCTCGGAACTCGCCTGGGCTTCGAGCAGGGGGATGGAGTTGATCAGCACAGCCTGGTTGGGGATGATCCGCCCGGAGACCCGCAACTCCGCCAGAGCGGCCCGTGCCTCGATGCAGGCCTTCAACACGGGCTTGGTCTCTATATCCTGTACGGGCGGCAGGGCAGGGAGGTCATTGAACGGGCGGTCCGGACGGAAGATCATGTCGATCACCTGCTTTCTGATCGACATGCGGGACTGACGTGTCGATGTCATCGACGGGTCGGGATTACGTGTCGATTTTGTCTAAATGTATCGACATGTTTCCCGTGGCGCAAGTGGCATGGCAGCAGACTGACGCGCACTCGAAAAAATGCCAGTCGGGTGCAGCAGCAGGTGGCGGCAGCAAACCAGATCGCGTGGGAATCTGCCAGGGGGACGGCCGACAACTAAATTGCGCTAAATAGAACAGTGTGTTACGCTATGCAGCGAGCTTCGGAATTTGCTGCTCGACCAATCGCAAGTATCGTTGGTTGCGCCCCCCCGCAACCACTCTAAACTACGCTAGACCCCTCCAAACTACGATCTGCTACGACAGGCTACGCCGCTGAGTATGCAGGTTCAAATCGGGTTTGCTCTGCTGAGATCGGCAAGGCAGGCCTCAGAAGGCGCTTTTGCGCGTTGATCTCTTCCGATAGTCCCGCGGTCCCGCGAATATCGGAAGACATATAATGAAATCAACACATTCAACCCTCACTCCGCGCAGGATTGCAGACTATTGCGACCGGAGGCTTTCTCCGCTGCTCACCCCAGAAGAAGTGCGCAGCTTGCGAGATTGTCTCGCAGACCTGCTCGAGCGAAACGAATAGATCCAACATCTCGCTGACATCCTCGCCCACCACGCGCAGATCGCCGCCGCAATCGGGGCAGCAGCTGCCGGGGTCCAGTTCCTGTCGCTCGCGCGGCGTGCTGTCGGAGACCCGAGGGCGGCGGCGGGAAGGGCGGTCACCAGCTTCATCAGTAGCTGACGTTTCCGGCGCATCATCACCCTGGCCATCGTCCGGGGCCGAAGTCGCGCTTTCGGCCGTCGCGATCAGCAGATCCTCCAGCGCCAGTTCCAGCTGTTCAATCTCGCGCTCGATCCTTTCTGAGGACTGGCCGAACACCTGCTTCTTCAGCTTGGCAATGCGCAGCCGCAAGGTCTGGATCAACTGGTCATGCGCGCGCAACGTGGCCGAGATCTTCGCGTTTTCCGCCTGCAATGCCGCGATCAGCGCCTTCAGAATCGCTGGATCATCAGGAAGGATCAGGGGCACAGTCGACATGCATCCGGCCACCACAAGGCAGCCAGAATATCCATAAAAACAAGGCGTTTCAGCGAGATAGATCAGCCAACGCGAGCCGGTGGCGCGCCCCGGTTGGGGCGGCGCCAGTCAATCCCCTCCCAGAGCATCGCCAACTGCGCCGAGGTCAGACGCGCGGCGCCGTCGCCGTGAGCGGGCCAGGGAAAGTGCCCCTTTTCCAGCACCTTGTAATAGAGGCAGAAGCCTTGCCCATCCCAGTGCAAAAGCTTCAGCCGATCGCCTTGGCGGCCACGGAACGCAAACACGGCCCCGCCGGTCTGAACCGCGCCGGGTTTGCCGGAGGCTCCAACTCCTGAGTAGGATGGAGCATCATGAGCAAGACGACGAACAAATTTTCCCCCGAAGTGCGCGACCGTGCGGTGCGGCTGGTCCTCGATAACGAAGATCAGCACGGATCGC
>JAATGA010000139.1 GCA_015654855.1 Rhodobacterales bacterium | reverse complement strand
CGCAGGGCCTGGATCGTCGCCTCCATCGGCGCGATCTTCGTGCGAGGGCTGCGCCGTCTGGCCGAGGGATTGAGCGGACACAGCTATCACCGGCGCGCTTTTGTGTTCGCCGGCAGGGGTGTCGGCCACCGTATGTCTCTGCTTCGGTGCTTGTGCTTCAGGGGCTGCGGATCCGCCGCTTAAGCGGAGGATCTTTCGGTGGCTTCAAGCTGGGCAAAGGCCTTGCGCACCTCTTCCGCCGTGCGGGTGAGGTGGATCTCGGTCATTTTGCAGGCGCGCAGCACATTTCGGTCGCGCACCGCCTCGTAGATCGCCAGATGCTCGTCGCTGACCGACCGCCAGCCACGCGAAACGGCCAGCGACACCCGCCGATAGCGTTCGGATTGCTGATAAAGCTGGTCGCGGAACCGGATGGTGATCGGCGACCCGGCGGCGGAGACGAGCGCGGCGTGAAAGGCGCGGTTCTTCTGCTCCCATGTTTCCAGAAGATGGGCGGGCAGGCTTTCGGCCGTCCGGGGCAGTTGCGCCTCGATCTCGGCCAGTTCGGTGAAGGTTTGGGTCACCCTGGCCATCCATTGCGCATCGCCATGGGTGATCGAGGCGCTGATCGCCTCGGTCTCAAGCAGGGTGCGCACCCGGGTGATGTCGTTCAGCTCTTCGATCGACAGGGGCGCGACCCAGAAGCCGCGCTGCGCCTCGGTCACCACCATCCGGTCGCCGATCAGCCGGGCCAGCGCCTCGCGCAGCGGAGACATGCCGACCGAGTAATCCTGCATCAGGCCTTCGAGCTTCAGCTTCGCCCCGGCCAGCAGGCGGCCGGCGATGATATCCTCGCGCAACTGGCGATAGATGCGGTCGGACAGGCTTTTCTCGGGGCTTGCGGATAACATGGCGACTGGCTCCGGCTGGATCGAACAGCTTCGACCAGACAGCATAATTTTCGATATTTCAACTGCACCGTCGCACGACAGGGGATCGGATTGACTACATTATCGCGGAAATAAGGAAATAATGCGGATCTTGAAGCAGGACACCTCATCGGCCGCACAAAAATTTCGAAATTATATTGACACCCACCCCCGGCGAAGTGTTCCATTCCCATAGCGGAAGGGGAGCCGCTGCATGGGAGGACAGAGATGACGATTCGAACCGGATTGACGCGCCGCGGGCTTCTCGCGGCGGGCGGAGCCACGGCCGTTGCGGGGATGCTCGGCGCGCCGATGATCGCGCGGGCGGCGGGCCAGCCGCTGAAGATCGGGATGGTGACCTCGCTTTCGGGGCCTTTCGCGGGCCTGGGCGAGGCGATGCGCGCGGGCATTGCCATGGCGCTGGCCGAATACGGCAACGAACTCGCCGGTCGCCCGGTCGAGTTGATCGTCGAGGACGATCAGGCCAAGCCCGACGAGGGCGTGCGCAAGTTCCGCAAGCTGATCGGCCAGGACAATGTGGACATCGTTTCGGGCGTGATCTCTTCGGCCGTGGCGCTGGCGGTTCGCGACGTGGTGACCGAGGCGAAGGCGCTGACCTTCATCTCCGCCGGGTCGGCCAACGACCTCGCCCGTGGCGCGGCAAGCCCGCTGGTCTTCCGCCCGACAAAGACCAACTGGATGCTGGGCCATACCGCCGGTCTGTGGGCGGCGGAGAAGATATCGAAAACCGGCTGCATCACCATCGGGGCCGATTATGCGGCGGGTCGCGAATATATCGGCGATTTCGTCCAGACCTATACCGGACAGGGCGGCCAGGTGAACCAGCAGCTCTGGGCCCCGCTCGGCACCACCGATTTCGGCCCGCTGCTGACCACGCTGGCCAGCGCCCGGCCCGAGTTCATCTATTCCTTCTTCGCCGGTTCGGATGCGGTACGGTTCCTGAAACAGATGAAGGACTACCGCCTGCACGACAAGATCAGGGTGTTG
The DNA here is from genome assembly GCA_015654855.1 of Rhodobacterales bacterium. Lineage (GTDB taxonomy): Bacteria > Pseudomonadota > Alphaproteobacteria > Rhodobacterales > Rhodobacteraceae > JAATGA01. The sequence continues at coordinate 19,566 of JAATGA010000139.1, read as the reverse complement.
GGCGGCGGCGCGCTTTTCGATCAGGAGGATGTGGTCGCGACGGTGAAGGATGCGGCGCTTGGCGGACAGAACACCTGCAACCAGTCGCCGACCGCGCCCGCCTCGCTCGACTTCTCCAAAGCCTATAAGGCGGCGCGCGGCACCCTGCCGGGCGAGATGGGCACGGCGGGCTATGTCACCGCCCAGGTGATCAAGGCGGCGGTCGAACGGGTCGGGGGCGATGTCGCGGCGAAGGACAAACTGAAAGAGGCGCTGCTGGCGCAGCCGGTCGATACGGTCTTCGGTCCGATGACCTTCGATCCGCGCAACAACCAGGCGATCCTCGACATCTATGTCAACGAAATCGTCGAAGGCGAGGGCGGCCCGGTCAACCAGGTCATTCATACCTACAAGGCGGTGCAAGACCCCGGCCCCTCGGCCTGATCCGAAAGAGGCGCGGCATGTCCTTCTATCTCGTTCAGATCCTGAACGCGCTGTCGTTCTCCATGCTGCTGATGCTGACAGGCCTTGGCCTGTCGGTCGTCCTCAGCCTGCTGAACTTCGTCAACCTGACGCATGGGTCGTCCTTTCTGCTGGGCGCCTATGTCGCGATCTGGTGGCTGGGCAGCGGCGCGCCCTGGTGGCTGGCCTTTCCCGCGGCGTTTCTGGCCGCCGCGCTCGTGGGGCTGGCGCTGGAGCGGTTTCCGTTCCGTCAGTTCTACACCCGCACCCATCTGATGCAGGTGCTGCTGACCTACGGGCTTTCGGTGATCTTCGCCGATCTGATGCGTTGGGGGTTCGGCGCGCAGATCGCCTCGCCCGAACTGCCCGAGATCCTCAGCGGGGTGGTGTTCATCCTGGACATGCCGTTCCCGATCTATCGCCTGTTCATCATCGGCTTCGGCGCGGTTCTGGCGCTGGCGCTGTGGTTCGTGATCGACCGCACGATCTGGGGCGCGGTGGTGCGGGCCTGTGTGACCGACCGCCGCTTTGTCGAGACGCTGGGGCTGGATACCAAACGCATCTTTACCGTGGTGGTGGCTGTTGCCGCGGGTCTCGGGGGTCTGAGCGGCGCGCTCGGGGCGGGGATCCTGTCGGCATATCCCGGCCTTGACGAGGAGCAACTGATCCTTGCGCTGATCGTGGTGGTGGTTGGCGGGCTCGGCACTTTCCGGGGCACCGTGCTCAGCGCGCTGCTGCTTGGCTTCGCCCTGACTTTCACCAAGGTCTGGATCCCCGAAATGTCCAATGTCGCGGCACTGGCGATCATGGCGCTGATGCTGGTCATCGCGCCGCAGGGCCTGGTGGCACGCAAAGTGAGGCAGGTATGACCGAGACCGTGAAAGCCTTCGATGCGGCCGCCGCAAGGTCCACGCAGGTGAACCGCCGGATCGCCTGCGTGGCAGGCCTTCTGGTGCTGGCGGCCCTGGTTCCCTTTGCGGCCAGCGACTATCAGCTTCGTTTCGCGGCAGAGATCCTGATCGTCGGCACAGCGGTGCTGAGCCTCGATCTGCTGGTGGGGTTCGGTGGGCTGGTTTCGCTTGGCCATGCCACGCTGTTCGGAGGTGCGGCCTATGCGGCGGCCGTCGCTGCCCGCGCCTGGGGGGCGGATCTGACGCTGATGGTCGGGATCGGCATCGTCACCGGCATGGCCATGGCCTTCGTCACCGGCATCGTGGTGATGCGGACCATCGCGCTGTTCTTCCTGATCCTGACGCTGATCGTCGGCCAGATCTTCTGGGAGATCGTGTTCCACTGGCGCAGCGTGACCGGCGGCGCAGACGGTTTGCGCGGCCTGCCGGCGCTGGAGTTGCACCTGGGCTTCACCACGCTCGATCTGTCGTCGAGCCGGGCGCTTTACATCACCGCCGCCGTTCTGGCCTTTGCCGCCTGGGCGGTGGCGCGGTCCTTCGTCAATGCGCCCGCGGGCCGGGCGCTGATCGGCACCCGCGAGCGGCAACTGAGGATGAGCGCGCTCGGCTACGACATCGCCCGTATCCGCATGATGGCGCTGCTCGCCTCGGGCGCGATCGCGGGGGCGGCGGGGGCGCTTTACCCCTTCGTCAACCAGTATATCGGCCCGAACTCGATGCACTGGACCTTTTCGGCGATGATGGTCGTCATGCTGGTGATCGGCGGGGTCGGCTCGCTTTACGGCGCCTTCATCGGGGCGGCGATCTGCCTCGGCATCCAGACCTACATTTCTTCCTACACCGACCGCTGGCAACTGGTCGTCGGGCTGATCTTCGTGCTGACCGTGCTGATCATGCCGCGCGGCATCGTCCACGGCGTCGGCAGCCTCATGCGCGGAAAGGGCAAGCCGTGAGTGACCGTCCCCTCCTTCGCATCGGAAATGTCGGCATCGCCTTCGGCGGGCTGAAGGTTCTGAGCGATGTCAGCCTGACGCTGAACGCTGGCGAGGTTCTGGGCCTGATCGGTCCGAACGGCGCGGGAAAGACCACGCTTTTCAATATCGTGACGGGCTTTCTGCGACCGAGCCATGGCGAGGTCGTCTTCGACGGCCAGGACATCACCCATGCCCGCACCGCGCAGAGGGTGCGCATGGGGATCGTGCGCACCTTTCAGAAAAGCATGGTCTTTCCCGATCTGACGGTTCTGGAAAACCTCGGCCTCGCGCTGCGCGCCGGGGACGGCGGCTATGCCTGGTGGGGTGGCTCCGCCGTCCTGACCCGCGCCGAAGTCCGCGCCCGCGACATCCTGCTGCGCGCCGGCATGTACGACCGCGCCCGCCGCCCTGTCGCCTCGCTGTCCTATGGCGAGCAGCGCATCGTCGATGTGCTGATCTCGCTGGCGACAGAGCCGAAGCTGTTGCTGCTGGACGAGCCGACGGCAGGCCTGTCGAAGGCCGAGGGCGAACATCTGGTCGCCGTGATCCGCGCGCTTTGCCCGGAGACTTCGCTGATCCTCGTCGCGCATGACCTCGATATCGTCTTCAGTGTCTGCGACCGGGTGGCGGTGCTGGATCTGGGACGGATGATCGCCTGCGACACGCCGGCGGCGATCCGCGCGCATGAGGGGGCGCAGGCCGCCTATCTCGGCAAGGGGAAGGAGGCTGTGCAATGACCGCATCCCCGACCGAAGACGCGGCCCGGGCTGTGGCCGGGATCGGCGTGTCCCGCCTGACAGCCAGCTATGACGGGGTGCGCGTCCTGCACGATGTCAGCTTCTCGCTCGCCTGCGGCGAGGCGGTGGCGCTGCTGGGGCGCAACGGCGCGGGCAAATCGACGCTCGTCTCGGCCCTTTTCGCGATGGAGCCGCAGGTCGAGGGCCGGATCGCCATCCGCGGCCAGGATGTCACCGGCTGGAGTGGCCATCGCATCGCGCGCCTCGGCATCGCGCTGGTGCCGCAGGGGCGTGGGGTCTTTCCCGATCTGACGGTCGAGGAAAACCTCGATATGGCCGCGCTTTGGACCCGGCGGCAGGCCGGCCGTGCCTGGACGCGCGAGCGGATCTTCGACAGCTTTCCGCGCCTCGCCGAACGGCGGCGGTTCCATTCCGCCTCGCTCAGCGGCGGCGAGCGGCAGTTGCTGGCCATTGCCCGCGCCCTGCTGACCCAGTCGCAGATCATCGTGTTGGACGAGCCGAGCGAGGGTCTGTCGCCGCGCGCGATTGACGAGGTGATCATTGGCACCGTCGGGCGGCTGAAGCGCGAAGGCTACACCCTGCTGATTGCCGAGCAGAACATGGCCATGGCGCTGGAACTGGCCGAACGCGCGCTGATCCTGGATCACGGCACACTGGTCTATGACGGCAGTTCGGCCGGATTGCTGGCCGACGAAGCGCTGCAACGCGAACACCTGGGCCTTTAGGCCCGCGATATGCGTCGTCCGGCCGCGCCTGAGGAGAGCGTGGCCGGGTCCGGTGAAGAGGAGGAAACCATGACGCAACCCTACCGCGATCTTCGATATCTGCGCATTCCGGTCGCCGATCTGAAATCGGCGGCGAGCTTTGCGGCCGATGTTTTCGGCCTGCAAAGGGCGGATGAGGATGATGCCAACATCCGCTTCCGCTCGGACGCGCGCAATTATGCGCTGTGCTATACCCTGGCCGAGGGACCCGCGGCGGTCGCCCTGACCGTCGCGCGGCGCGAAGATCTGGATGAGGCGCTGGCGCGCCTTGCCCCCTGGTCGCCCCGCAGGCTCGATACCGATGAATGCGCGCTCCGCCAGGTCAAGGCCGGGATCGCGGTTGCCGCCCCGAACGGGGTGGTGGTCGAACTTGTCTGGCGCCCACTGACCTCGGGCTGGCGCTATCACGGGCCGCGCGATGCCGGGATCACCGGCTTTCAGGCGGTGCAGCTCGCCTGCACCGATATTGCCGCGAACGAGGCTTTCTGGACCGAAGGTATTGGCGCGCGGGTGTCGGACTGGGCGGGCGATGCTGCCTACCTTGCCATCGACGAGGCGCATCACCGCATCGCGCTTTATCCCTCGGCCCGCGACGGGGTGCTGGGCGCGGTCTGGGCGGTCGAGGGTCTGAACAACGTGATGCAGGGCTGGTATCACTTCCAGCGGTCGCAGGTGCCCGTGATCCACGGGCCGGGCCGCCAGCCTGCCTCGAATGCCATCTTCGTCACGGCCCGGGGGCCGCAGGGCATGTTCTTCAGCTACGCCGCCGAAACCGAAGAGGGGCCGCAGATCGCGGCGCGGGGGCCACGCCAGTTCGCCGGCCAGACATGGTCGCATGACGCCTGGGGGTCGGCCTGCCATGCCCCCGAATTCGGAGGAGCTGAGCCATGATCGAACTCAAGGATGTGGTTTACTGCCGTCTCGGCACCCGCGACCTGGCCGGGGCCGAATGGTTCGCGGTGAATATCCTGGGGTTGGAAGTCTCGGAACGCCGGCGCGGATCGACCTATTTCAAATCCGACGGGCGCGAGCATACGCTCTGCTATTTCGAGGGCGATCCTGACGACCAGGTGACGGCCTTCGAGATCGGCAGCCATGACGATCTGCAACGCGCGGCCGCCACGCTGGAAGGTCTGGGCCACCGGGTGCATTACGGCTCGGCGGTGGAATGCGATGCCCGCCATGTACGCGAGTTCATCCGCTTCAGCGATCCGACCGGCAATGGCATCGAATTCGTCGTCCGCCCCGCCGTTTCGGGGGTGCGCTATCACGGCACCCGCGATGCCGGGATCACCGGGTTCAGCCATGTCGGCCTTTGCACCACCGATGCCGAGCGGGACGAGGCGTTCTGGACACAGGTCTGCAATGCCCGCGTGTCGGACCGGATCGGGGATGCACCTCTGATGCGGCTGGGGACGATCCACCATTCGATCGCGCTTTTCCCTTACCACAAATCGGGGATCCAGCACATCAACCACCAGGTTGAAAGCGCCGACGATATCCAGCGGTCGTTCAACTATGTCCGCGACAACCAGGTGAACATCACCTTCGGCCCGGGGCGGCATCCGACCTCATCGGCGCAGTTTCTGTATTTCACCGGGCCGGAGGGAATGACCTTCGAATATTCCACCGGCGTCTGCGAAATACATGACGAGCCTTTGTGGCGCGACCGGCAGTTCCATTTCGAGCCGAAGGGGTTCTGCCAGTGGGGCGCAAAGCCCAATATCGCGGCCTTCAAGGACGAATGAGGATGGAGGATCTGTCCCGCACGATCCGCATCAGCGCCCGCGCGCTTGGCCGCGCGGGGTTGGTCCATGCCTATGGCCATTGCTCGGCCCGGGTGGACGCGGATCGTTTCCTCGTCTGTCCCGCGCGCCCCATGGCGCAGATCGCGGCGGGCGAGGCCTGCACCCCGGTTCCCGTCCATGGCCCGCTGCCCGAGGGAGTGCTGGGCGAGGTGCGGCTGCATCAGCAGATCTACGCCCGCAGGCCCGATTGCGGTGGGGTGATCCGCTTCATGGGACCGAATGTCATGGCGCTGGCCGCTCTGGGGCGGGTTCCTGAAATGCGCCATGGCTTCGGCGCCTATTTCGCGCCGCGCGTTGGGCTTTGGGACGACGTTCAACTGATCCGCGACGAGGCGAAGGCGGTCGGCGCCATCGACGCCATGGGCGACAGCGCCGGTCTGCTGATGCGCGGCAACGGCGCGGTCGTGGCCGGCGCCAGCCTTGAGGAGGCGACGGGCCTCGCCTTCTACCTCGACGACATGTGCCGGATCGAGCTTGCGGCGCTGGCCGCCGGTCTCGCTGCGACCGCCCCCGTCATTTCCGCCGAAGAGGCCGCCGCCCGCGCCACCCGCGCGGGGCGGATCTTCGAACGGATGTGGGATCACCTGACCTGCGGCGATCCCGAAAGACCCCCTGAAAGGACGTAACGCCCGTGACCACCTATCTGAATTTCATCGACGGCCAGTTCGTGAAGGGGTCCGCCACGCCCTTCGCCAACCATTTCCCCACCACCGGTGCGGTGATCGGCGAGGTTTCGGCCGCCGGACGGGCCGAGGTCTATGCCGCCGTGGGGGCGGCGCGCGCCGCACTGAAGGGCCCGTGGGGCCGGATGCCGGTGGCCGAACGGGTGACGCTGCTGCGCAAGCTCGCCGACGGGATCAACGCGCGTTCCGACGAATTCCTCGCGGCCGAGATCCATGACACCGGCAAACCCCGGTCGATCGCCAGCCATATCGACATTCCGCGCGGGGCGGCGAACTTCAACGTCTTTGCCGACCAGATCCTGACCGCCTCGACCGAGGCGTTCGAGATGGCGACGCCCGACGGCGCGGGGGCGCTGAACTATGCTTTGCGGCTGCCGCGCGGGGTGATCGGCGTGGTCTGCCCCTGGAACCTGCCGCTTCTGCTGATGACATGGAAGGTCGCGCCCGCGCTCGCCTGCGGCAATACGGTGGTGGTCAAACCGTCCGAGGAAACCCCCGCCACCGCCACCCTGCTGGGCGAGGTGATGAATGCGGTCGGCATTCCGCCCGGCGTTTATAACGTCGTCCACGGCCTCGGCCCCGATGCGGCGGGGGAGTTTCTGACCAGCCACCCGGATGTCGACGGCATCACCTTCACCGGCGAGACGCGGACGGGCGAGGCGATCATGCGCGCGGCCTCGAAGGGCGTGCGCCCCGTCTCGCTGGAGCTTGGCGGCAAGAATGCCGGGATCGTCTTCGACGACGCCGACCTCGACGCGGCCCTCGAAGGCATCGGGCGCGCCTGTTTCGCCAATACCGGGCAGGTCTGCCTCGGCACCGAGCGGGTCTATGTCCAGCGCGGCATCTTCGACCGCTTTGCCGAGGGGCTGGCGGCGAAAGCCCGCAGCTACCGCTTCGGCGACCCCTTCGATCCGGCCACCACCATGGGCACGGTGATTTCCGCCGAACATCGCGCCAAGGTCCTGTCCTACTACGACAAGGCGCGAGCCGCCGGGGCGACGATCCTCGCCGGCGGCGGCGCGCCCGAGATGCAGGGTTATGAAAACGGCTACTGGGTCGAACCCACGGTCTGGACCGGCTTGCCCGAAACCAGCCCCGTCGTGCGCGAGGAGATCTTCGGCCCCTGCACCCATCTGACCCCCTTCGACAGCGAAGAGGAGGTCGTGGGCCTGGCCAACGACACGCCTTATGGCCTGGCCACCTCGATCTGGACGACCAGCCTTGGCAGGGCGCATCGCACCGCGCGGCAGATCGAGGTCGGGATCACCTGGATCAACAGTTGGTTCCTGCGCGATCTGCGCACGCCCTTCGGCGGATCCAAGGCCAGCGGCATCGGCCGCGAGGGCGGTCTTCATTCGCTGGAATTCTACACCGAACTCCGCAACGTCTGCATCAAGCTCTGAAAGGCCCCGCCCATGCTGACCGAAGAAGAACGCGCCCGCGCGGTTGCCGGGCTGATGGAAAGCCACCGCACCAAGGTGCAGGGCGAGCGCCCCTCGGTGATGTTTCCGCATATCGAGATCGCCGACAGCTATGCCATCTCTTCCGCCGTGGCCGAGGCGAGGGTGAAGGCCGGGGCGAAGATCATCGGCCACAAGATCGGCCTGACCTCGAAGGCGATGCAGGCGGCCTCGAAGATCGACGAGCCGGATTACGGCTATATGTTCGACGATCTGATGCTCGCCGACGGGGCGAAGGTCCGGTTCGAGGATTTCTGCGTGCCACGGGTCGAGCCGGAACTGACCTTCATCCTGAAAGAGCCGCTGAAGGGCCCGAATGTCGGCCTGGTCGACGTGCTGCGCGCCACCGAATGGGTGGTGCCCTCGATCGAGATCATCGACGCCCGGGTGACCGAGCCGCGCAAGATCTTCGACACCGTGGCCGACAATGGTGCCGCTGCGGGTCTGGTCCTGGGCGGGCGCCCGGTGCGGCCGGAGGATGTGGACCTCCGCCGGGTCGGCGCGATCTTCTATCGCAACTCGGAAATCGAGGAGACGGGGCTTGCCGCCGGCGTGCTCGGCCATCCTGCTATGGCGGTGGCCTGGCTGGCGAACAAGCTCGCGCCCTTCGGCGTGACGCTGGAGCCGGGGCATATGCTGCTGTCGGGCAGCTTTACCCGACCGGTCTGGGCAAAGAATGGCGACACTTTGCACGCCGATTTCGGGCCGCTCGGCTCGGTCGCGGTTCAGTTCGTGTGAGGGTGCGAGGATGATCAACGCCCCCCGCAATGCGTTCAAGCGCCGCCTGCTGGCGGGTGATGCGCTGCACGGCCTCTGGCTGTCGCTGGCCAGCCCGATCTCGACCGAGGCTTTGTCGCTGGTGGGTTTCGACTGGCTGCTCTTCGACACCGAACACGCGCCTGTCGATCTGGCCGGGGTTCAGCCGCTGTTGCAGGCCGCTGCGGCAGGGGCTTCGTCCCCGGTGGTGCGTCCGGCCTGGAACGACAAGGTGCTGATCAAGCGCGCGCTCGACATGGGCGCGCAGACGCTGCTGATCCCCTTCGTCGAGACGCCGGAAGAGGCGGCGGCGGCTGTGGCGGCGACCCGCTATCCGCCGGGTGGCGTGCGTGGCGTCGCGGGCGGCACCCGCGCGAGCCGCTTTGGCCTGACGCCCGATTACTTCCAGGTCGCGGATCAGGAGATCTGCGTGCTGGTGCAACTGGAGACCACCACGGCCCTGTCGCGGCTGGAGGAAATCGCGGCGGTGCCGGGGGTGGACGGCATCTTCATCGGGCCGTCGGACCTGTCGGCCTCGATGGGCCATCTCTGCCGACCCGCTGCGCCCGAGGTGCGAGAGATTCTGGAGGAAACTGCCACGCGCATCCGCGCCACCGGCAAGGCGGCGGGCATCCTCGCCACCAATGCGGCGGATGCCCGCCGCTATCTTCAGTGGGGCTACGGCTTCGTGGCCGGCGCGGTGGACCTGGGGCTTTTGCTGAAAGCCGCGCAGGGCGTGCTGGCGGATATGCGGGGCTGAGCGCAGCACTTTCCCGGCATGGATCGGATGACCTCCGGCCACGGACGACCGTCAGCCGTCGCATCGACCGCAATACTCCCCGGGCGGCGGTCCGGGGGTGTTTTCTTTCATGGTGAAATGTGGTGAAGACACTGGCAGTCGTGGCATCGGAGCGCCGGAAACGGGCCTCGCGTATAAAATCGCGGCAGAGCCCGGAACATAGCGCGGCGGCCTTTCCCGAATGATGCGCCTTCGCTCCCGCCAAGGGTCATCACGCGCCGGACCGGCAGGGTCCGAGCCGGTCCGGTAAGGCGGGCGCTGTGCCGAAGGGTGCTCGAAGGCTGCGATCCGGGCCTGTATATTCGGCCGTGCGCATCCCGAAGGCGATCAGCGTGGAACAGACGGCCATGACCGCGCGCGTTCGTCGGCGCGACGGAGGCATCGGCACCGATTTCACTCCCGGCTGTCACGACAACGTCACCTCCGTCTCCTAACAGGACAACCGAGGGTTCCGGCCCAGAAATTGCAGACTCCCGAGAGGTTCTCATGCGCAGACTCATCCTTGCCCTTGCTGCGACCACCGCGCTCACCGGCGCCGCTTTTGCGGAGACGTCCATCATACCGCTGGATCGGGCGACGATTCTTGTGGGCTCGCCCTTCGACTTCAAGGTCGAACTGGACGGTGTGCACGCCCAGGACGCGATCGCGATCTCGGTCAACGGCAAACCCTATGCCGAAGTCTTCGGTAAGGCCGCCGAATATGTCGCCGAGGAAAAAGGCAAGGAGGACAAGGTTCTGGGTTCGGCCCTGATCCTGCGCGACCTCGCTTTGGCGACACCGGGCACCTATGCCGTCGAAGTGAAGGCGGGTGACGAATCCAAGGCCGTGACCTGGGAGGTCTATGGCACCTCGGCGGTTCCGAAGGCCAAAAACATCATCTTCTTCCTCGGCGACGGCCTGTCGGTCTCGCACCGCACCGCGGCCCGGATCATGTCGCGGGGAATGCATGACGGCAAGGCCAACGGCCGGCTGGCGATGGATGACCTCGACCGGATGGCCTTTATCGGCACCTCGTCGACCCATTCGATCGCGACCGACTCGGCCAATACGATGTCGGCCTATATGACCGGCCACAAGTCGCGCGTGAACGCCATCGGCGTCTATGCCGACCGCACCCCGGACAGCCAGGACGACCCGAAGGTCGAGACGCTTGCCGAGGCGCTGCGCCGCACGACCACCAAGTCGCTGGGGATCGTCGCGAAATCCGAACTGGAAGATGCCACCCCCGCGGCGCTGGCCTCTCACACCCGCAACCGCAACGACAAGGCCGACATCGTTGAAATGCTGTTCGACGTGAAGCCCGACGTTCTGCTGGGCGGCGGCTCGGCCTATTTCCTCAAGGCCGACGTGCCCGGCTCCAAGCGCAAGGACGACAAGGACTTCATTCAGATCTTCCAGGACGCGGGCTACAAGCTGGCGACCTCGGCCAGCGAACTGAAAGCGGCCGCCGGCAACAATACCGGCAAGCTGTTGGGCCTGTTCCACACCGGCAACATGGATTACGAACTGGATCGCGACTTCCTGAAGAAGGGCACCGTCGAGAAGTTCCCGGATCAGCCCGGCCTCGTGGACATGACCAGGACCGCCCTGGACGAGCTGTCGAAGAACCCCGAAGGCTTCTTCCTGATGGTCGAAGGCTCGAACATCGACAAGGCGTCGCACCCGCTCGACTGGGACCGCGCCGTCATGGATACGATCGAATTCGACAAGGCGATCGCCGTCGCCCTGGAGTTCACCAGGACCCACCCGGATACTCTGATCGTCGTCACCGGAGACCACACCCACGGCGTGTCGATCGTCGGCACCTGGGACGACGAGAAGGACGGCGACCTGCGCGACAAACTGGGCGTCTATGACGATGCGGGCTTCCCGAACTACGTCGATGCCAATGACGACGGCTATCCCGACCAGATCAATCCGACCCGCCGCCTGGCGATGTTTTCGAGCAACTTCCCCGACTACTACGAAACCGGCTATCCGAAGATGGACGGCCCGTTCGAGCCGGCGGTGAAGACCGACGACGGCTATGTCGCGAACGAGGCCTACAAGGACGCGCCGAACGCCGTCCTGCGCGTCGGCAACCTGCCGCGCAGTTCCGACACCGGCGTGCATTCGGTGGACGACGTGGTCCTGCAATCGACCGGCCCCGGCTCGGAAGCCTTCAAGGGCTATATGGAGCAGTCCGATGTCTACAAGATTCTGGCCGATGTCTTTGCCTTCGGCACGGTTCAGAAGTAAGCTGAACTGAACAAAAGCGCCTGCCCGGACGGAATGTCGGGGCAGGTCGTATTCCTTCCGAAACGGGAGAACGGGCATGACCGGAACCATCATCAACCGTCGCTCCTGCCTCGCGGGCTTGTCCGCCGCCGGCCTGTCGCTGACCGCGATACGCCCCGCCGCGGCCGCGACCTCGGAGATCACCTTCGACGACCTCTATGCCTCGTTCGGTGTGCTGGGCCTTGAATTTTCCGATAAGGTCAAGACCCTGACCGGCCAGACCGTCGCGATGAGCGGCTTCATGGCGCCGCCCCTGAAGGCCGAGGCGCAGTTCTTCGTGCTGACCGAGATCCCCATGGCGCTTTGCCCGTTCTGCTCCTCCGACGCCGACTGGCCGGACAATATCATGGTCGTCTATCTGCGCCGCCGCCAGACTTTCACCCAGCCAAACCAGACGATCCGCGTAACGGGCCGTCTGGAACGCGGATCGTGGATCGACCCGGATACCGGCTTCGTCAGCCAGTTGCGCCTGCGCGAAGCGGGTTACGAGACGGCCTGACCTCTCCTGCGGGAACCGCCAATGCTTTCCTTGCGTCTTTCCGGGATCGGGATCCGCTATCCGGGTCTTGCCGGCCCGGTGTTGCATATCGACAGCCTCGACATAGCGGCCGGCGCGCGGGTGGCGCTGACCGGCCCCTCCGGCTCCGGCAAGTCGACGCTGGTGAATGTCATCACCGGTCTGATGCGCCCCGACACCGGCCAGGTTCTGTGGGACGGCACCGACATCGCATCCCTGGCCGAGGGGGCGCGCGACCGCTGGCGCGGGCGGAACGTCGGTCTGGTGATGCAGGATTTCCACCTGTTCCCCGGTCTCTCGGCGCTGGAAAACGTGCTGCTGCCCGCGCGGCTGGCCCGGGCCGCGGACCGTGGCCTGATCGCGCGCGCGGGTATGCTGCTGGAGCAGGTCGGGCTGAGACGCCCCGATCAGTCCGTCGAAACCATGTCGCGCGGCGAGATGCAGCGGGTCGCGGTGGCGCGGGCCCTGTTGCGCGGCCCCGGCGTGATCGTGGCCGATGAGCCCACGGCCAGTCTCGACCCCGCGAACGGGGCCGCGATCGGCGCGCTGCTGCTCGACCTCTCCGCCAGATACGGGACCACGCTGATCGTGGTGTCGCACGATCCGCGCCTGACCGCGCTTTTGCCGCGCCGGATCGCGCTGGCCGATGGCGGGATCGTCTCGGACACGGTGGAGGAACAGGCCTGATGCTGCGTTTCATTTTCGCGGATCTGCGGCATTTCCGGCTTGGCGCGCTGGTCGTCGTGGTACTGATCGCGCTGTCCGTGGCGCTTGGAACCGCCGTCACCTTGCAGGAGCGCGCCCTGCGGCTCGGCAGCGCGCGCGCCTCGGAGAAATTCGATCTGGTGGTCGGCGCGCCTGGCAGCGAGACGCAGCTTGTGCTGTCCACGGTGTTCCTGCAAACGGCGGCCCTGCCCCTGATGCCCGGCGACGTTCTGACGTCGCTGACGGAGGATCCCCGCGTGGCCTGGGCCGCGCCGGTGGGTTTCGGCGATTCCCATGCGGGCTATCCGATCGTGGGCACGACAACGGCGCTGGTGAACGGCACCTCGCAGGGCTTTCTGACCGGCCGCGTCTTCGCCGCCGAGGGCGAGGCGGTCGCCGGTGCGGCGGTGAACCTTGCCGAGGGTGAGACGATCACCCCGACCCATGGCCAGTTGGGGCAGGGCGGGCATTCCCACGGCGGGATAAGCTACCGCATCGTGGGCAAGCTGCAACCGACCGGCACCCCCTGGGACCGCGCCATCCTCGTTCCGATCCAGGCGGTCTGGCATGTCCATGACCTTGAGGCCGGGCACGCGCATGAGGAGGAGGGACACGCGGATTCCGACGGCGCGGAGCACGACCACGATCACCGGCACGCCGCGGCCAAAGAGGCGGCGCATGAGGATCACGGATCGGCCGGAAAGGCGCATGAGGATCACGACGCCGATCACGAGGACGTGCTTTTCGATCCAGATGCGCCGCTGGCCGAGGACTGGCACGGGCGCGACCTGCCCGGGCTGCCGGCGATTCTCGTGAAGCCCGTCAGCTTCGCCGACGCCTACAAGCTGCGCCAGTCCTATCGCGAGCGACCCGATACCGTGGCGGTCTTTCCCGGCGAGGTGCTGACTGGCCTTTATGCCATGTTGGGCGATGCGCGGCAGGTGCTGGCGGCGGTCGTTACCGGCACGCAGGCGTTGATCGCGGCGGCGCTTTTGCTGGTGGCGGTGATCCATGTCGGCCAGCGCCGCCGCCAGATCGGTGCGCTCCGGGCCTTCGGCGCACCGCGCGGGGCGATCTTCAGCATCGTCTGGGGCGAGTTGTTCGCACTGTTCGCGATCGGCATCGCCGTCGGGCTGGCCCTCGGCTATCTGGCCGCCGTGCTGATGTCGCGCGCCTTCGCAATGCGCCAGGGTTTCGCCTTGCCTGTGGAGTTCGCGCCCGAGGATCTGGTGGGCCTCGCGATCCTGCTCGTCGCAGCGGCACTGATTCCGCTGTTGCCGGCGCTTCTCGCCTGGCGCCAGCCATTGGTGTCCTCGCTGCGGGGGTGAGAAGCGCGCCTTGCAGGCATTCGGGCCGTCGTGGCGTCCCTGCCCGCGCCCGAGGTGATGCAATTGTCCGACCGGCTGCTGATCGCGCGGCAAGGCAAGGTGGTCGAAGCGTTCTCGCCCCGCGACGCGATCGGGGAAAACCTGATGTATGCGGCCGTCCACCGATGGCTTTCCGGCGTGGCGGCGCCACGCCGGAACCCGGTCGCTATCGCCGGATCAGCGGTCGGGCCCTGGCGAAGGCCGCATTCAGCGCGGCGATGCCGGTTCCCGCCGGATTCGCGCAGAATCCTGCCAGATCGTCGATGCAGGTCGCGGGCAGGCCCTCTTGCGCGGCGGTGCGTTCCAGCCGGGCGCGCAGATCGTCGAAGTCGTAGGCATAGTCGGCAGGCGTCATGTCCAGCACTTCGGTCATGCGGGGACCGTCCTGCGGCACCACCTCGATCCGGCAGCAAAGCGTCGGGACGGAAGGATCGGGCACCAGATCCACCCGCTCGACCAGCGCGTTGATGTTCGCATCGCGGTATTCGGTCATCATCGCCATCGAGGGCGCGCCGCGCAGCAAGGTCTGCGCGATACAGAACGGAATGCTCATCAGCGTTCCGCCGATGGTCGAGAACGGCCCCTTGCTGTCCATCCCGGCATAGCCGCATTCGTAGGGGTTCATCCGCACGACCGCTGCGGAGATGCGCCGCCCCGCCAGTTTCTCGCGCAGGACCAGGGCGGCGGTGACCGGCGTCTGGTTGAAGGCGCAGACCGGGAAGGGCTTGAACGCGACCCGCAGCGTCTGCCAGTCGCGCCCGATCTTCGCCGTGGTTTCGGCGGCGTCCAGCGGGCGTCCGGCAAAGGCGCGGGCCAGCCCCCTGGCGCCCTCGTATCCCTCGCTGAGCGAGACCGACCCCGCCCGGGCCAGCTCGGCCGCGCTCCAGCCGGCCTGCGCGGTGACCCCGACCTGATAGCGCCACTCGTCCGTCCCCTCGGCAAAGGTTTGCAGAAGGCCGCCGGAGAAGGATACCGCATTGCCAAGCGCCGCGCAGGTCCGTTCCGCATCGAGCCTCAGCAGCCGCGAGGCGGCGGCGGCCGCCGCACTCACGCCGAACAACGTGGTGGCGCGGAAGCCTCTGGGTGTGGTGTCGCCCGCCAGAAGCTCTTCAAACAGTCCACCGGTTTCATATCCGGCGATCAGGGCGGGAATCAGATCCGCCATCCGGCCGCGCCCGCTTTCGATCAGCGCCATCAGCAGCGGGATCACCACCGCCCCCAGATGCGCCGCGCCGCAGGTATCTTCTTGCCCGCGACCATGGAACAGCGCGCCGTTGGCCAGCACGGTGCCGGTCACGCCGGAACGCTCGCCGCTGCCCAGAAGCGTGGCTTCGCCCGGTCCGGCATACATCGCCAGCGCCGCCTTTCGCGCTACAGGCTCGTAAGGCGTGGCCAGTCCGGCCATGGCGATGCCATAGCCGTTCAGCAGACAGGCATGGGCCTTGTTCCAGACCTCGGCGGGAATATTCCCTTGCGCCAGCGCGGATGTGAACCGCGCGAGTTCCCCGGCAATCGTCATTCTCTCCTCCCTCGAATGCGACAGCCGGAACTTAGGGAAGAAAAATCCGGTTCGCAACAAAGTTGATAATTGACTCACCATTCATTTGCGGCATTGTGAGCTCCGGGAGACGAGGGGGAGAGCAGCATGGCGGTGCAGGCGCAGCTTGCAGGGCGGATCATTGCCGTTACCGGCGGCGCGAGCGGAATCGGCGCGGCCTGCGCCGAGGTCGCAGCGGCGCGCGGGGCAAGGGTGGCGGTTCTGGATCTCAATCCGGATCAGGCGCGCAGCGTGGCCGAGCGGATCGGTGGAGCGGCTTTTCTTCTGGATGTGACGGATGAGGAAAGCGTGGTTGCAGCCTTCGCGGCGGTGGAGCGCGACATGGGTCCGATCGACGGTGGCGTGACATCGGCCGGGATCGTGCAGATCCCGAAACCGCCCGCCGAAACGGATATGGCGGTTTTCGACCGCATCTATCAGGTGAACTTCCGCGGCACCTTTCTGTCGATGCGTGAAATGGCCCGCCACATGTTGCCGCGCCGCAAGGGCAGCCTCGTCGCGATGAGTTCCGTCACCGCGCGCCGGTCCACTCCGCTTCATGCCTATGGGCCGGGAAAGGCCGCGGTGACCAATCTTGTCGGCGGTCTGTCGGCGGAATGGGGTCGTGCCGGCATCCGGGTGAACGCGATCGAGCCGGGCTACACCCGCACCCCCGCGCTTCAGGCTCAGATCGACCTCGGCCACCGCGACGTTGCGCTGATGACCGGGAACTCGACGCTCGGCCGCATGGTCGAGCCGTCCGAGATCGGCACCGTCGCGGCCTTTCTTCTGTCTGACGACGCCTCTGCGGTGACGGGCGTTTCGATGGCGGTGGACGCGGGGTTCTATCACGCGGGATCCTGGGATCCCTACGGCGGCGTGCGCCGACACTAAGACTGTTCCGGCCCTGCGCCGGACCAGAGGCGATGCCCCGGGGGAGGGGCAGACAATCCGGAAACCGAGGGAGGGAGGATCCCGATGACGACCACATACCTGGCCGGTCTGTCCCGGCGTGCATTTTTGGGGGCGACAGCCTCGGCAGGGGCGGCCGCGCTGGCCTGTCCGGGCATTCTGCGGGCACAGGGGGCGACGATCAAAGTCGGCGTTCCCACCATCCTGTCGGGCCGGGTCGCCATTCTGGGTGAAACCGCCTCGATCGGACTGAAGATGGCGGTGGATGCGGTGAACGCATCCGGCGGTATCGACGGGCGCCAGATCGAACTGGTGATCCGCGACACCAAGGGCAAGCCGGACGAGGCCGCGCGCCTTACGCGCGAACTGATCAGCAGCGATGGCTGCCAGATCATCCTCGACTGCGAAGCCTCGGGCGGGGCCTTCGCCGTGCACGAGGTGGTACGCGACACCGGCACCTATTGCGTGCACGCGATTTCGGAAACATCGTCGCTGACGGCGGATCCGGCCAATCGGGCAGCCTGGATCTTCCGTGCCGGGCGGCAAGGCATCCACGATGCGATCCCGGGCGGGCTCTATGCCGCCGAACTGGCCGAAGCCGGCGTGAAACGCTGGGCCACCTGTTCGCCGGACTATGCCTATGGTCGCGACACCACGGCCGAGTTCATGGAGTTTCTGAAGGTCTTTGCTCCGCAGGTGGAACTGGTCGGCGAAAGTTGGCCCAAAGCCTTTCAGCCCGATTATACCGAGAACATCACCAACGTGCTGAACATCGCGCCGGAGGCGCTTTACACCTGTCTCTGGGGCGGGGACCTCGTGGCCTTTTTCGATCAGGCGAGCCTTTATGGTCTGTTCGATCAGTTCCAGACCGTCGCGGTCAACATGGGCGACGCCCCCGTGCTGGAAGCGATCAGGAACCTGCCGGCGGGGATCCATTCCGGCAATCGCTATCACAAGGATGTGCCGGATTCCGCAGCGAACGAGCAGTGGAACACCGATTACCGCAAGTCCGGCAAGCTGCCGACCAACTGGGGCTGGCAGGCCTATACCGGCGCCCGTTTCGTGCTGGAGGCGCTGGCCGCGACCGGGGGAGATCTGAACCGCGACAAGCTGTCGGAGGCGACCCGCGGCCGCAAGATCGAAAGCCCGCACGGTGTCGACGGCACCGTAACCATGCGCGAGGAAGACAACACGCTGGTCGGCTATGCGCTCGGCTATGGCAAGACCATCCCGCAGGATCCCTACCTGACCGATTTCCAGCCGACGCCCTGGGATGTGATCCTCGAGCACGAGGCCGAATGGAAAAAGCGCAAGGGCTTCATCTGATCCGTCGTTTTGTCGGCCGCGCGGGACATTGCCCCGCGCGGCGCCCCCAACCAGAACAGGAAAGCTGACCCGGATGCTCGACCTTCCCGCATTGCTGAACTGCTTTGCCGCGACCTCGTGCCTGATAACCCAGGCATCGACCGGGGTCATCATCGGTATGCTGCTGTTCCTCGTCGCCTCGGGGGTGACGCTGATCTTTGGCGTGTTGCATGTGGTGAACTTTGCCCACGGCGCGTTCTACATGATCGGGGCCTATGTGGCCTGGTCGGCCTATGACGCGACCGGCAGCTATTATGTGGCGGTCGCGGCCGGGGCGCTGGTCGCGGCGGTGGTCGGGATTCTGTTTGAAAGGCTGGCGATCAGCAGGGTCTACAAGGAAAACCTGCTGATGCAGCTGCTGGTCTGCTATGCGTTCGTGCTGATCTGCGACGATGCGGTCAAGATCATATGGGGCGCCGAATATCTGGCCATGGGCATTCCGGCCGAATTCCGGGTGCCGCCCTTCCGCTTTGCCGGCGGCGTGATCCCGCCGTTCTACATCTTTCTCGTCTGCGCGGCGCTGGCGGTCGCCTTTGCCAGCCTGATGCTGATCCGATACAGCCACTTCGGCAAGATCGTCCGGGCGGCGGCGCAGAATGCCACGATGGTCTCGGTTCTTGGCATCCGGGTGCCGATTTATTTCGCCGCGCTGTTCGGACTTGGCTGTGCGCTGGCAGGAATGGCCGGAGCGCTGGCCGCGCCGGTCCGGTCGCTGACGCCGGGAATGGGCCTTTCGATCCTGATCGACAGCTTCATCGTGACCGTTATCGGCGGCATGGGGTCGATCCCGGGTGCGCTGCTGGCGGCACTGGTGCTCGGGCTGACGCGCTCCTTCGGCAGCCTTGGATTTCCGCTGTTCGTCGACGGGGCGACGTTCACGATGATGGTGGCGATCCTGGTCTTCCGCCCGCAGGGCCTGCTCGGGGAAAGGGTGACGCGATGATCCCGGCGCATCCTTTCGCACGCGCTGCGGCGCTGGCTGTCGCGGCCCTTGCCATATTGCTGCTGATCGGCGTGGCCAGCCCCGGGATATGGGCGCTGGACACACTGACCGGATTGTTCGCGAGCGGGCTGCTGGTCATGTCGCTGCATCTGCTGATCGGGTATGGCGGAATGGTGTCCTTTGGCCACGCGGCCTATTTCGCCAGCGGCGGCTACATCTTCGGGATGCTTCTGCAAGCTCCGGTTTTTGTCGCCACTTTCGGCGCGGGTTCGGTTCCCGTGGCGATCCTCGGGGCGCTGGCAGGCACGGGGATCTTCGCGCTGATCGTCGGTCTGATCTGCGCCCGTCTGTCCGAGATCTATTTCGCCTTTCTGACGCTGGCCTTTCAGATGCTGTTCGTCTCGGTCATCCAGGGGCTGGTTCAATACACCGGCGGGGACCAGGGGCTGACGGGCGGTATCCCGCGTCCGGTGTTTCTGGGGCTGGACCTCGTTCGGGCGCAGGATCGCTATGCCTTCTCGGCCTTTCTGTTCGTGGTTGGCGTGCTGGCGATCCGACTGATCACGCTGTCGTCCTTCGGCGCGACGCT
>JAATGA010000412.1 GCA_015654855.1 Rhodobacterales bacterium | reverse complement strand
TCTCGCCCCAGGTCGTGAAGCCGGATTCGAGCATACGGATCAACTGACAGATGACCCCGGGATCCGCGGATGCGATCGAGCGCAGCAGCGCCGACGACGCGCGCGAGCTGTATTCATAGGCCACATCGTCGCTGTCGGACCAATGCGCATCCTCCAGCCGGGTAAAGATGCGGCGCAGCCGTTCGGGATTGTTGCCAAGGCCGATGCAGAACTCGGCCAGCCCCTCTTCGTCCATGCTCGCCGTCATGGCGAACCCGCCCCAGCGGAAGCGGTTCACGACGAATTCGCCGTCCTGTTTCATATATTCGTCAAAGCCATGGGCGACCTTGAAGCCGACCTTGGAACTCGACAGATCGGCGCTGAGGTCCAGCCAGCTTACGGGGTCGAAGGTATAGGCGTTGTTGGTGCGCGAAATGCCCGACGGCCAGAACCGGCAGGGCGAGCCATAGCTGTTGACCTCCATCCCCGCGACGGCGCCGATCCCCTTGGCCAGCGCCACCGCCGTCAGCGCGTTCGAGGTGACGAGGTTGCCCTGGCTGTGGCAATAGATCGGCACGCGCAAACCGACGCCGCCATCCCCGATCAGCAGGGAATAAAGCGCATAGGTCGCCGCATTGCCCGAGATCATCTTGCCGACCAGATCGACCCGGCTGATCCCGACATCGAGCGCCCGCGCCGCAAGATGCAGCGCATCGACCGCCCGCTTCCAGTCGCTGAACGCCGGGCCTACGGTCAAGCCGGGGATCGACTGCATTCCGAAACTCGCCAGCGTCGCCTTGTCGGTGATACACTGGCCGAGGTCGGCCCAGAAGCCGTCCTTCTTGTTGAAGACGCCGACGACCGGGCAGGCCTGCAACACCGACAGAGCGCGGGCGCTTTTCGCGTGATCCTCGGGCGTGTTCATCATCCCGTTGACGAAGATCACGCGCCGGCCGTTGTCGAACCACGATTGCCCATCGGCCTCGGGGGCGGTGTAACGGTTTACGTCACCGTCATAACCCGGGTCCTGACCGCCGCTGCGGATCGAAGGTGCGCGCATAATTCGGACTCAAATGCAAAGGGTCATTCCGCCGCCAGACTTGCAGGAAACACCGGCCCTGCCAAGCCTGTCCTGCGCGCCTCGCCAGCCGCGCCGCCAGCCTCGTGCCGCCGGACCGGTCCGAGAGGGAAGCGCAGTCCCGACCATCCGTCTGTCCGACGGACGCCCATGCCGCTCGTCGCACGGGCTGCGGCCACGCTTGCCGTTTCGCCTCGCCAAGAACCAGCGGCTCGCCCCGCCTCAGGCGGCGCGGGCGACGGCGGCGACGATCTCGTCCACAACTTCGGTCAGCAGCGCCTCGTCCTCGCATTCGGCCATGACGCGGACCAGCGGCTCGGTCCCCGATTTGCGGATCAGCAGGCGCCCCTGGCCGATCAGCCGCGCCTCGGCCCCGGCGATCACCGCCTGCACCTCGGCGGTCTTCAGCGGTTCGGCCCCCGCCGCATAGCGCACGTTCTTCAAAAGTTGCGGCACGGTCGAAAACTGCCGGGTCAGATCGCTGGCCGGTCGCCCGGTCCGCACCATTTCGGCCAGAAATTGCAGGCCCGCGATCAGCCCGTCGCCGGTCGTTGCGTAATCGGTCATCACGATATGCCCCGACTGCTCGCCACCGAGGTTGAAGCCGCCCTCGCGCATCCGCTCGACCACATAGCGGTCGCCGACGGCGGTGCGCTCCAGCCGCAGGCCATGCGCCGCCAGATGCCGTTCCAGCCCGAGGTTCGACATCACCGTGGCCACCAGCGCGCCCCCCTTCAGCCGCCCCTCTTCAGCCCAACGGGTGGCGAGCATCGCCATGATCTGATCGCCGTCGGCCACCTGACCGTTCTCGTCGAGGATGATCACCCGGTCCGCGTCGCCGTCGAGGCAGATCCCCATATCGGCGCCATGGGCGATCACCGCCTCGGCCGCCGTCTCGGGATGCGTAGAGCCGCAACGTTCGTTGATATTGGTGCCGTTCGGGCCGACCCCCACCGGCACCACCGTCGCGCCCAATTCCCACAGGACATCGGGCGCGGCGCGATAGGCCGCGCCATTGGCGCAGTCGATCACCACCTTCAGCCCGTCGAGCCGCAGGCCTGGCGGAAAGGTCGTCTTGGCATATTCCTGATACCGCCCGCGCCCGTCCTCGATCCGCCTGGCCCGGCCGATGTTCTGCGGCTGCGCCGGGCG
>JAATGA010000360.1 GCA_015654855.1 Rhodobacterales bacterium | reverse complement strand
CGAATATCTGGACAAGCGGCTCGACGCGAACCAGGCTTACGTCGCCCACGAGGACCGTGTGACCCATTATCCCTACAACCGGTTGGGGGACACCGGGCTCATGGTGTCGCCGCTCGGGCTCGGGTTCTGGTACACCATCGGGGATGACAAGCCCTTCCAGACCCATCGCGACATCATCCGCTACGCCTTCGATCACGGCATCAACCACTTCGATCTGGCCAACAACTACGGCCCGCCGCTCGGTGCCGCCGAAGAGAATTTCGGCCGCATCCTGAAGAAGGATTTCGCCCGCTACCGCCACGAGATGGTCATCACCACCAAGGCCGGCTGGCCGCAGTGGCTGGGCGCGAACGGGCGGCTGAACGGGCGCAAGCACCTGCTCGGCAGTCTCGATGAATCGCTCGACCGGATGGGGATCGATTACGTCGACATCTTCTATTCGCACCGCTACGACCCGGACACGCCGCTCGAGGAAACCATCGAGACGCTGGCCGACATGGTGCGGATCGGCAAGGCGCTCTATGTCGGGATCTCGTCCTATTCGGCGGCGCGCACCCGCGAGGCGATGGCCGTGGCGCAGAAGGTTGGCGTGCCGCTGATCGTCAATCAGGTCGCCTATTCGATGATCAACCGCTGGGCCGAGGACGAGCTTCTGGACGTTCTGGGGGACAATGGCGCCTCGCTCGTGGCCTTCACGCCGCTGGCGCAGGGGTTGCTGGCGGACCGCTACCTCGAAGGCTTCGACAAGATCGACCGGGGCGACGTGCGCGCACCTTATTTCAAGGAAGCCTTCACCGAGGAGAACCTCGAACGGCTGCGCGGCCTCGCCGCCATTGCCCGCGAACGTGGCCAGACACTGTCGCAGCTGGCGCTCGCCTGGGCGCTGCGCGACGACCGGGTCGCCTCGCTGCTGATCGGGGTGTCGCGGGTCGAGCAACTGGCCGAGAACCTCAAGGCGCTCGAGACCCCCGCCTTCACCGAGGACGAGCTGCGCCGCATCGATGCCTTTGCGGTGCATGACGGCGGGGTGAACCCCTGGCGGCTGTCGTCCGAGGCCTGAGGGCGGACTGAAACCTGCCGGGGGCAAGGTGTCCCCGGCCAGACCTTCGTGCGGGGACGGCGTGGTGAACGCAAGCGAGGCGATGGACAGGGCAACGGCCGATGTGGTCGTGATCGGGCTGGGCGCGCTCGGCGTCTCGGCGCTGTGGCGGCTGGCCGAGCGCGGCGTGGACGTGCTCGGCATCGACCAGTTCGCGGTGCCCCATGCCCATGGCGCGACGCATGGCAAGACCCGCCTGTTCCGCACCATCTGCCTCGAACATGACGCGCTCGGCGCCTGGGCGCAGCTCTCGCACCGGCTGTTCGATGCGCTGTCCGCCGAAACGGGCAAACGGATTCTGGACATCACCGGGGGCGTCATGATCGGCGATCCGGACTCCGGGGCGATCCGCGGCACGCGCGCCGCCGCACGGCGGCTGGGGCTTGAGGTCGAGCGTTTCGACCGCGATCAGATCGCCGCGCGCTGGCCCGCGCACAGCGATCTCGCGCCCGGGGACGTGGGCCTCTTCGACCCGGCGGCCGGTGCCGCCTTCCCCGAGGCCTATGTCGAGGCGGCGCTCGCGCGTGCCCGCAGCCTTGGCGCGCGGGCGATCGGCGGCGTGCGCGTGACCGGCATCCGCCCGGAGGGAGAGGGGCTGCGCATCGACCTGGCCTTCGGTTCCCTCCGCGCGCGTCAGGTCGTGCTGGCAACCGGCGTCTGGTTGCAGGAATTCGCGCCCGGCCTGCCGCTTGATCCGGTGCGCACCTCGATGACCTGGTTCGCACCGGCGCCGGGGTTCGCTCTGGCACAGTTTCCCGTGTTCATTCGCGAGATTTCACCCACGCTGACC
The DNA here is from genome assembly GCA_015654855.1 of Rhodobacterales bacterium. Lineage (GTDB taxonomy): Bacteria > Pseudomonadota > Alphaproteobacteria > Rhodobacterales > Rhodobacteraceae > JAATGA01. The sequence continues at coordinate 1,181 of JAATGA010000360.1, read as the reverse complement.
CTGTGGGGCCATGGCGGCATCGGGGGCGGCGAGATCAAGGTGGGGCTGGGCGACGTGGGCGTTCCCCGCGCCCGGCTCGACCCAGCCCATATCGACCGCGGCATCGAGACCCGGGACCTGCGCGCGCTGGAACAGGCCGTCGCCCGGTATCTGCCCGGCATGGGGCCGCGCCCCAGCCGCGTCGATCCCTGCGTCATCAACCGCACGCCCGACAACCAGTTCATCATCGGGCGCCTGCCCGCACTGGGCGGACGGCTGATCGCAGCGGGCGGCGACAACGGCCACGCCTTCAAACACGCCCCCGCCATCGGCGAGGTCGTAGCAGCCATTACCACCGACACCTCGCCACCACTCGAGACGGATTTCATCGATCCGGGCAGATTTGCCCGGGTCCTCGCCTGAACCACCCCAAGTTTTTACGACACCCCCCAAGTTTCTGCCCCGCGCGCCTCACCCACGCCGGGCGCATTCCGGAAGACCCCGACTTTCCTCGCCTCCCCCATCCAGACAGGACATCCAGACATGACACTTTCCCGCAGACACTTCCTCGCGACCTCCGCCCTCATCCCGACGGTGTTGATGTTCGGCGCCAATATCGCCGCCGCCCAGAACGGGACCAAAACCCTGCGCATCGCGACCAGCGTCGCCGACGGGGTCAAGGGCACGATGGATCCGGCCTTCGGCAAGAACGATCCCGATTCCGCCCGGATCGTGCTGGTCTTCGAACGTCTCGTCGATGTCGACGAGAATTTCCTGCCGGTGCCGCAGCTCGCCACCGAATGGAGCGCCAATGACGACGCCTCGGTCTGGACCTTCAAGCTGCGCCCGGGCGTCAAATTCCACGACGGCAGCGACTTTACCGCAAAGGATGTGGTCTACAGCTACAAGCGCCTGCTTGATCCGGCGACCGCCTCGCCCGCCGTCGCCTCGATCGGACAGATCGACCCGAGCGGCGTCGCGGCGCTTGACGACATGACGGTGCAGTTCACGCTCAAGACCCCGGTGGTGGACTTCCCGCTGCTGATCGCCAACCGCTTCACCTATATCGTCAAGGATGGCCAGACGAGCGAGCAGCTGCGCACCGCGGGCATCGGCACCGGTGCCTATAAGGTCGAAAGCTATATCCCCGGCCAGGACCCCTCGGTCTATGCCAAGCACGACGCCTACTGGCGCGCCGGGCT
>JAATGA010000021.1 GCA_015654855.1 Rhodobacterales bacterium | reverse complement strand
GTGGCCGAGTGGTCGAAGGCACACCCCTGCTAAGGGTGCAGGCCCGGAAGGGTCTCGAGGGTTCGAATCCCTTCGTCTCCGCCATAACCACCTGAAATCGTTGAATTTTCCGTAACGCCTCGCTGATCGGGGTGGCCGTTTAGGGTGCACCCTCGTTACCAAACGGTAACGCCTCATCAGATTCCAGGGCGGCACGGATCATGTCGCGCGTCATATACGGCAGGACGATCTCATGCTCGCCGCGGTCATCGCAACAGAATGCAACGTCCGACATGTCGGTCCCCCAGTTTACCCGGTAAACGCCCGGGCGGCGTCGGCAGATGCGTCGGCGCGCTCGAGCAGATACTCCTGAAAATCCGGCTGACGATCGCGGCGGGACGCTTCGGCGCGCAGGATGGCCGCATAGCGCAGCAGAAAATCCGGGTCAGAGCGGGTCAGGCTGGGGTCGTGTCTCAAGGTCATACTCCTGGAATGGGCCCCGCCGGGCTGGCGGGGCTGGGGTTGCTCTGGTCAGACGGCGGTCGAGACCGCGGCGGACAGCGGCATCGCGGACAGCGGAATCCCGACCGGCGCACCGATACGAATCCGGACAGGCTCATCGATGCGCTGGACGACCTGCACCTTCTCCTTTTTCTTCGGATAAACTTTTTCGATTTCCACACTGACCAGATCGATCACCCGACGGCGCGCGATGAACGATGCGGCCAGCCCGCGGACAGCATAGCCGTATGACATGGTGGCCGGCCCGGCGCTGCGGTAGCTGATGCGCGCGCCGGCGATGTCGTCGACGCTGGCGGTCTCAAGCAGCGCGGAAAGGCGTGCCACGATCGCGTTCTCGACGTGCGAGGCGGACGGGACATGCACCCCGTCGTGCGTCTCGATGAACGCGGTCAGGGCGGCGCGGGCGGCGGTGGAAAGGCGGAAGGTGGTCATGGTCTGTTTCCTGATTTTCGGGCGGCAACGGTGCCGTCCGCTCATGAAGTCATTATAAGACCGGTCGATTCTCCTTGCAAAAACAACAGGATGGAAATGTGTCACACAGGGCAAATGTTACGTAACATTTGGCCACTTATCCACACTCTCGTGCAGGGGAAGGCCTGATCGGGGCTTGTGAGTGCCGGGGCGGAGGTCGGCGGAATGGACGAAGGAAGGAGAGGCCTGGGAAGGTGTTGCGTAATATTCCCTTTTGGAAAAACTTTGCCTCCCCTGGCCACGACTTAGGAGATGACTCATTGACCACCGGCGAATTCTTGGAATTGCTACGGGCAGAGAATTCGGATGACGAAATGACGGAAAGATTTCATATAGCTGAGTGGTATGGTCGCCCATTCATGGACCTTCAGCCGCTCGAACGTGTCAGGCTTGCGCAGCATCGGGTGGGCGCACATACGATGAAGAAGTCGGATGTCAAACGGCTGATCGCGCTGCAAGAGAAGGCTGAAATTGGGCCGCTTACACCGCGAGAACAGGACCGGCTCGATGTCCTGACTGAGCTTCTCGATCAACAGAAACAAGGTGAGCAACCATGCCCGTTCCGGACGGATGTCGCTCATCCGACATGCACTAAGCCGGGGGGCGTCTGTTCGTTGCGGCTATACACCGACGATGGTGGCCCATTCCGACCGGTTGATGGTGATCGAGGCATGATCCGAGCGCTGTGCCCATATCGCTTTCACCAGGACAACGCCGCTTTTCGGCATATCGGTGATCGTCTCCTGGGTGACCCAACGCCGACGCAGGCTGGTGAGGTCGGTTTCCTGGAATCCACGGGAAATCTGGACAGCGCTGCAGGAGAGGATGTCGGGCGGATAGATATGATCTTGGTATCCGACAACGTTCCGCCCGGATGTGACATGAAGTGGTGCGCGGTTGAAGTCCAGGCCGTGTATTTCTCGGGACGTGAAATGGCTATCGAGTTCCGCGACATCCAGGAACGACAGGGCGTCGCTGCTATGCCGGTTGAAGGTCGGCGACCGGATTACCGAAGCAGCGGCCCAAAGCGGCTCATGCCGCAGTTGCAGATCAAGGTTCCGACGCTCCGTCGATGGGGCAAGAAGATGGCGATCTTGGTCGACAAGGCGTTTTTCATGTCGATGGGTGAGATGAAACGCGTCGAGCACCTGTCGAACTGTGATGTGGTCTGGTTCTTGGCAGATTTCCGCCGTGAGCCCGGAGATCCGATCTATCACCTTGAGATTATTAATGAGTTTGGAACCACACTTGAAAGTGCGATCGAGGGGTTGACCGGGGGCGAGGCTGTGTCCTTGGACGAATTCGAGACACGGATACGCGGAAAAATCTTGCCCTGAATCGTTGCATGATTCATTGTCTGTTGATACAGGCACGCGAAAACAAAATAAGAACATAAGGCGATAGGCGGATGAAATGACCTTGACAGCGATCGATCTCTTCTGTGGTGCTGGCGGCTTGTCTGCCGGGCTTGAGATGGCGGGGTTCAAGGTCCTGGCTGGCGTTGACCTCTTCGAGGCGGCCGGGAAAACATTCGAGGACACCCACAAGAAAGCCAGATTCATCGGTAAGCCCATCCAGGATGTTACTATCGAAGAGCTGATGTCAGTCACCGGCCTCAAAGAAGGCGAGCTCACCGTCCTCGCCGGTGGTCCGCCTTGCCAAGCTTACTCTGTCTACAATCACCAGCGCGGCATGCATGATGCCAGGGCTGTCCTGTTCAGGCAGTATCTCCGCATCGTCGAAGGTATGAAACCGGAATGGATCGTGATGGAGAATGTCATGGGCATTTACTCCATCGCTGGCGGCGAAGCGGTCAGAGCCATCAAATCCGAGCTGAAAAAGTTGGGTTATGATGTCGAGGAAAAGGTCCTGAAGGCCGAGGAGTATGGTGTGCCGCAGGAGCGGCGCAGGGTCGTCTTTATTGGGAACCGGATCGGTGCCCCTATTCGTCACCCGGCCCCCACCCACGGACCCGGTTTGCACCCCTTCACGACGATCAAAGAGGCCATCGGTGATCTGCCCGCTCTGGCGAACGGTGAAGACGGTGGGACGGTAAAATACGCGAAGCCGGCCAAAGGCGACTTCCAAGAATTCGTCCGTGGAAACCGGAAGACGGTCGAGAACCACGGGGCCCCCCGACTCGGGAAGATCAACGTCGAGCGCCTTCAGCACATCCCGCCTGGCGGCAGCTGGCGAGATATCCCGTTCGACCTTCTTCCTGCAGGCATGCAGAGGGCGAAGCGGTCTGATCATACAAAACGCTATGGTCGGATGACTTGGGATGGGCTGTCATGCACGGTCCTCACGAAGTGTGACATCCATTGGGGAGCCTACATCCACCCCGAGCAGGATCGCGCCGTGTCGGTGCGAGAGGCCGCTCGACTCCAGGCTTTCCCGGACTGGTTCGAGTTCCAGGGGTCCAAGACTGATCAGTATGTCCAAGTCGGGAATGCCGTTCCTCCGCTCCTTGGGAGGGCCATTGGTCGCACCATCCGCGAGCTGATTGCAGATCATACCTGCCAGCAGATCGCTGCGGAGTAAATTGGCGAAAATGAAGCTCACGCTGACAAGCCCGGAATACGAGACGGTTGCCAGCATCTTTGAGAAGTCAGGCCCGATTGATTGCTTTGCGTTCAAAGATCTCTTTCCTGGCGGTGACTGGCTTGCTTCTGGGGATGGAGATTTCCGAACACTATACGGAAAGCGGTTCGGAGCGGACGTGATGCCGAATATTCCTTCGATCCGCCTAAAGCCTCATAGAACCCAGAAAAGCCCCGCCTGATCTACAGGCGGGGCCAGTTGCGGGTTCTTGGAGCGACGCACTCCCCGTCAACGCCGGACCGCCACACCCTCATATGAGGCCCCGGCGGCGGGGGTGAAACAGTGCGTCAAGGTATAGCCCGGTCCGGAAATGGGTGGCGCGGCGGGCTGGTCAGACGGCGATGCGGGCGGGATGCACGGCGTCGAAAAGTGCCAGTTTTGCGGTTTCCAGATCGCGCGGCCAGGACCATTCGGACGGTCTGATCCACGTTTCGTCGGGCAGCATGCACGAGCCAGACCAGGATCCGGTCCGGGTCGGCTTAAGGACATAGATGTGGCTCATGTGTCTGAGCCGGATGCCCTTTTTGTCCGCGGTCGGCGTCCAGTTATTGTTTTGCGAAAAGGTCTCGCGCCTGGCGCTCCGGTTCCGGACCCCCTTTTCGCGTTCTTTGACGGTCTCGACGGGTTCGCCGGTCAGGCGGCCGACGCAGACGCAGCCGACCTCCAGCACGTCTGGCACGTCCGGGTGGTGGAGCTGATGCACATAGCGGATGTGCTGATGACCGCACCACTCGCAGAGCGGCAGGGCATCATCAGACGGCCCATCATGCCACCCGTCATCATCATCAGGACGGCGGTCCGGGGCGGCGTCATACATGCAGACGCAGATCCAGCCCATGCGCGGGAGCGACATATCAGAAACGGCGCCCAAGGGGCGGAGGGGGCGCTGCTGCGCGCCGCCGGTGGTGGTGCGCTGGATATCGCGGGGCATCAGACCGACTCCTTCTCGACGAGGAACGGTCGGCGGCAGCGGCCGCGGATGACGGATGCTCTCAGAGCATCATGTGCATCATCGATGTCAGCGCGGACCGCGAGAATCTCGGCCAGGTCGGACTCAAGATCAGCGAAGGAATCGCGGAGGAGCTGTTCCATTTCTTCGTGCATCTCGTCGAGCACCTGAAAATCGATGCCCGGGCTGTATTTCAGATCGGGGCAGACCGGGGTGCCGCGCGCGGCGTCATCGTATGCGATGAGCAGGAGCGACCTGTCGGCACTGCGGCTAGAGTGGATCAGCGGGAAGATCCGGGCGCTCATGCGGCGGCGGAGGCGGTATTCCAGATCGGTGCGGATGGTGATCGTCATGATGATGTGTCTCCTGTGTTTTTTTGGGGGGTGGTGGCCCCGCCAGCGTGGCGGGGCCGGGTTGGGGTCAGGCGGCGATGGCGGCGTGCTTGAGATCGACGGTGCGGCGGATGCGATCGTAGACATCGCGGAATGCCATGAACATCCGATCTCCAGACCTGTGCATTCCGGACAGAACGAGGGCATTATCGATCTCGCAGACGATGATCATGTGCATCCTGTCGAGATCGATCATCGCGACATCAGAGATGCGCCGAATATCGCTGCCGCCGATCCGCATCGGGCGCTCGTTCATGCGTCCGACCGCGGCGCGATATGCCTCGAAAATTTCGATATCGAAATCGTCGTCACTGTCGCTGATCAGACGATCGATCGTGCTGATTGCGATGCGCTGAGATGCGGGGAGTTTCATCATTTTCAGTCTCCATTTCCGGGCGGCGGGTGTGCCGCGCTTCATGAGAGACAGTATAATGTGCGCCGATTCTCCGTTCAAAACCAATTAGTTGGGCAAAATATTACCAAGAGGGAATGTTACGTATGAAATATGGACTTATTAACAATTTCGTTCGGAGAGGCCGGCTTCGGGGCTTGTGACTGCCATTCTGGAGGGCACCGAAACGGACAAATCCGTGCCCGGATTAGCCCGGCCCGGGGGAATGTTACGTATAATCGAAAAACTATTACTGTGTGATTTGGGGGCTCATCGGGTGAAAAGGGGTGCCCGCAGACACCCCTTGGTCTTCACCGGCCAGCTTTCGCTCTGCTCGCGCAGATCTCGCCACATCGATGCGTCACGAGACGTAGGACGCTGTTTCAGGTGATCTGTCGTCCTGGAGTGAAGGTCATGGGGTGGGAGGGGTGCCGGACTGGATAGCGGACCAGATCAGATAGAGAAGAGCCGTGACGATCGAGCCGGTGATCGTCGTGCGGACGGAAAGTCCGATTTTCGTGGAGCCCTCCCTCGCAGATCGGGTCCAACGCTGGTCGGCGTGGTATTCGCTGATCGCGCCGGGATCGCGGATGTCGACGCCGAGACTCCGGAATGCGGCCTGCACCGCCTCGGCGGCGGCACGTGCGGCTGCGCGGTCGATCATTGCCTCGATGCGCGGGTCGAGCTCCGCGGCAGCGGAGGTGGTCTGGGCGGTCATTTCCGGGACTCCGCGGCGGTATGGTGATCCATCGCGTCATCGATGACGGCCAAATCATATGTCGACCGGTCGCCGCTCAGGAGCGCGTCTGTGATGTCGAGCTGGATTCTGACGGGATCTCGACGGCCGGAGCCGCCGCCGGATGGTGGGAGGCCGCGGGGGGTAGTCGATGGGTGCGGGATGTGGACCATGTCAGGGCTCCGGGCGTCGGTGTCCGGGCATGCTACCCGGCCCCGGAAAAGGGAGGCGCGGCGGTTGGATATGGTGCTCTACTATATACGCATACGCGCGTGCGCGCGCGAGGGCGGCGGGGCCGACGGATGGGTTCGAGTTGGGTTCGTTTTCTTGGGCGCCCTGGGCGCAGGTTTTCGGGCCTTCGGCAGGCTTGTTGAGATCTGGTGAGGGGAGAAGAAAAGGCCGGGGATTGTGATGGGACAGTGAAATGGTGGCTTCGTTGGGATGGTGTTGATGCTGTGTTCTTTTGAGATTGGATGATGATGGAGCCCTACTTTGACGCCTCCTTTTTGTGTTTAGAATTAAGAGCTTACGCCCATGCTGCAGCGCCTTTTCTTCTCCCCTCACCAGATCTCAATGATCGGCCAGTCGGCCAGTCGGCCACCCGCATCATTATCACAGACATGTGATAAAAATTATTCTTGTCCCGCCCTTGACAAGGTTCGAATCGGGACCATCTTACTCTTAAAGATCTTAATACTTAAGAGCGCTGGCGCGCGATGACAAAAGTCAAAATGGATGCGAAGCAAATCCACTTTTGACCTTTTGGCAGAGAGCGACAAGCGCTCTCTTAAGAAAGAAAACATTCTTTTCTCAAAAGAAAAGAATATGAGCTCATAGCGCATCGATGAAAAAAGGCCGGAAGTGCTGCTCTTCAAGCGCATTCCGGCTTTTTACATCTCTTCGCTGAGATACTATCATTCATTCCTTCTTTTTCTTTTCAGAAAAGAAGAAGGGCGCTGGCGCAGTCGCTGAAAAGGTCGGAAGTGCTGCCTTCAGCGCATTCCGACTTTTCTGCTCCAGCGCCGCGCCACACCTTCTATATACCAGCCCTTCCGACCCGCCGCCGCCTTGGCCACCGCCGCGCACCCGTTTCCGGCCACGGCATATCATCGTCGCATGATGATGACCGCACCCGCCCCTTTCCTTCGCTTCGCCCCCGCCGAGCTGCTTATGAGCCGCTTGTCCGGCGCGTCGATGCCCGCCCTGGCCCGCGCGGCAGGCATGTCTGAGTCAGCGATGCACCGCCGCCTCGACGCCGCTCACCTAGGCGGAGAGGACATGTCAGAGCTTCGCGCATTCGATCAGTTCCACCGCGTCCAGATTCGACCATGCCTGTGCTGCGGCCGACCCATCGCATCGCCGCATGTCGGGGTGCGCATGTGCAAGCCTTGCCGTCATGGAGACGATCCAGAGCTGCTGGAGCGCGACGAATGACAACGGTCCGGATCGACACCGCAGCACTCGTTCGCCGCATGGGCGTGGCCCCTAAGAAGATCCAGCGGGTCAACAGGAACGCCCTCAATGATGCCGCTCGTGAGCTCAGGGCGGCCACCCCGGCGATCATGAAGCGCGCGGTGGACAGGCCTGTCCCGTTCACCGCCAGGGCTTCCGCGGTGCTCTACAAATCGGCCAGCTACACCGATCTGTCTGCCAGTCTCAGGTTCGCGCCGATTCAGGCACGCTATCTGAATCCGTCGGAATTTGGCCAGCGCACGGGCAGGATTCACACACCCATCGCCCGCGACGCCATCGACCCGGCGGGCAACCTGAAGCGGAGATTTCGGTGGACCCCGGCAGAGCGCGCCCGGCTTCTCGCTCAGTCTCACAGTGTTCGGTCTCAGCGCACCGGCGGCACCCGGACCATCGGGAAATACTTTTTCGGAAAACCGCATGGGGGCTATCGGATGGCCGGCCTGTTCGAACGCCCGAAAGATCCCCGAAAGCCGCTCCGGCGCATTACGATTATTGCGAAAAGGCGCAGGTATAACGCAACATTCGGAATTCGCAGGGAATGGCAGAGGCTCGGCGGGCCTATGCTCGAGCGCCATCTGGCCACCCAATCCGCCCGTCCCGAGAACAGGATCTGACCGCGCCGAACATTAAGATCATCTCGTAACATCATAAAAATGCGAAAGAAAAATCATGGGTCCTCCGCCACCCCGGGGCCCTATCGAGGTGGTTTTGCCTAGGTCACCCTGTTTCCACCTGTAATGCGAAAAATTTTGGTTTGTTTGGAGGATCAAAATGGCGAGGCAGCCCACGCGACAGCGCACCCCCGACGGCCAAACCCGGACCGTCACCGTTTTTCCGGACGGATCGATGACGATCCGCGATGCAGCCGATGCGATCGGCATCACTGCACAGACGATCAGGAACTGGCTCGACGCCGGGGCGCCACACGTTCCCGGTGGACAGGGCCGGACAAATCCCGCCCGGGTTCGCATCAGAGATCTGATCGCCTGGCGCGAGGCGCAGGCGCTCGATGAAGCGGGGGCGGCGGATGGAGAGGCCTACAACGAAGGCAGAGCAAAAGCCATGGACTGGCATTACCGTGCGATCAAGCGCCGCGCGGACGCATGTCGCGAGATCGGAACGCTCATTCCGGTCGATCTCATTGCTGATGTTTGGGACGACCAGAACCAGCGCGTCCGCTCATCTCTCATGCCGATCGGCTCTCGGCTGTCTATTACTGTTGCCGCTGAGAGCGACCCGGCGGCGGTCAAACGCATGATCGACGACGAAATCGCGGACGCGATGACGACGATCTCATCCGCCGCGGCGGCGATCGAAAAGGCCGGCGGCAATCCGGGCGCATCGATACATGACCCTCTCGATCTCGATGAGGTTGAAGAGACTCTGCCGGACGAGGATGACCATGACTACGATGCTTGACCTGACCGCGTCGGCAGGCGCGCTCCGCGTCGCGATCGCCGCGAAATGTGCCCGCGCCTACCAGCCCCCGCCACGGCTCTCCGCTGATGAATGGGCGGACGAGTATCGCGTCGTTCCGACCGAGTCCTCGGCCATCCCCGGGCGCTGGAAGACCTCGAACTTTGAGATCGGCCGGGGTCCGATGCACGCCATCTCAGATCCGTCTATCCGCGTTATTGTTGTGATGGCTGGCGCACAGCTGATGAAAACGACGTCGATCGAGACGGCGGTCGGATATCACATGCATCTCGATCCATGTCCTATCCTTTTCTACTCATCAGGACAGGACACGATCGACACGACGGTCATCCAGAAGATCGACCCGATGATCTTCAACACTCCGGAACTGGCCGCGCTGTGGGGTGGCGCCAAGGCACTCGAGGTGAAGAGCGAAAAATTCACGAAGGGGCTCAAGAGATTTCCCGGGGGATTTCTCGAGCTGATGACGATCGGCAGCACCGCCAATTTGCGGAACAGGTCCGCGAAAGTCGTCCTGGTTGACGAACTCGACAACTGCGCCGAGACCATCGATGGTGATCCGGTCGCCCTTGCCGCGTCACGCGCGACCCAGTTCAAAGGGCGTGAGAAGATCATTCTGGTCAGCACGCCGACGATCCGCGGCAAATCGCGGATCGAACTGGAATACCAGAAGAGCGACATGCGGAAGCCTTATTTGTCGTGTCCGTGCTGCGGAGAAATGGGCTATCTGAAATGGAAGCAGGTGAAATTCAGGGATGCGGAGGGTCGGATTCGGCCGGAGATCGCACATTATGAGTGTGAGCACTGCGACCAGCCCTGGGCGGAGGCAGACCGTATCCGACTATTGACGACGAAATGGTCGATCGAATGGCGACAGACAAAGCCGTTCGAATGCTGTGGTGAGCGTCAAAATCCAGAGTCGGAGCGCCGCTGGGATAGCGATGGGCGCGCCCTGTGCAAACACTGCGGCCGTCGCGCCGTCCCGGTCGTGCGCGCCGGATTTTGGGGGTGGATCGGCTACAATCCGGGCTGGTCGCTCGAGGCGGTCATCCGTGATTTCCTCGATTGTCAGGGTGACAAGTCAAAGCTGAAGACGTTTGTGAACAACCAACTCGGCGAAAGCTGGGAAGAGCATGACGACCAGCTTGCGGATGTCGATCCGACACAGTTTGCGGCGCGTGTAGAGCCGGCTTGGGACCTCTTGCCGTCCGGCGCGATGGTCATCGTGGTTGGCGTTGACGTTCAGCCAATGGGCAGCCGTGGAAAGGGCCGTATCGAGGTTGAGGTTGTTGCGTTCGGTCAGGGCGACGAAACATGGTCCGTCGCCTACCATATCATACTTGGCGATCCCACGGAAGGGGAGGTCTGGTCCATCCTTGACGAGATACTGCTGCGCGAATATCGGACGGAAGACGGTAGGTCTTTGCGCGTTCAGGCGGCATGCATCGACACCGGCGGCGATAACGGTGGGGATGGCAGCATCATTGACGCGGTCACAGCGTTCGCAGGCGCCCGGGTCCGCCGGCGCATCTGGTCCGTGAAAGGCGCTTCTGAGGCGACGCACCGGCAGCCGATCTGGCCGGCCTCCGCGCCGACCATTCGGAACGGCGCAAAGCTCCATCTGGTCGGCGTGCAGGCGGCAAAAGACTGGGTTGCGACATGCGTGTCGAAGACACAGCCCGGCCCAGGCTTCATGCACGTTCCTGCGGACAGACCGGCGGCATGGTTCGAGCAGGTCACGAACGAAAAGAGGGTCTATAGCTATGACAAGGGCGGCAAGCGTCGGTCGCGCTGGAAGACGCGCTATGACGGCGCACGGACCGAGGCACTCGATGCGAGGGTTTACGCGAAGGCCGCCTGGGAGGGGTTGAAATTGGCTTTCCCAGGCATCGCACGCCGCGTTCAATCAGCCCCTGCGGCAGCCATCCCGACGCCACATCAGCCAGACGACAGCACCGCTAGTGTTCGCCACCTGACAGATGATTCCCCTTTGGCTTGCGGTCTGTCATTGTGGGGCCATGAGACGCGATGACAT
>JAATGA010000032.1 GCA_015654855.1 Rhodobacterales bacterium | reverse complement strand
GGGAGGGAAGGCGATCTTCCGGTCCGCGAGGATCGCGGCGATCTGGTCGCGGCACAGAACGGCGGCGGGCGCCGCGCCCGCCTCCGGCACGCCCCCGGAAGCCGGAACCACATCGTCCGAAACCCCGGTCGCATCCGCCGCGGCATCGGCGGCGGACGGCCGCTCGACCAGGCTGAACTCGATCCGACGGTTGGCCTCCCGGCCGGCTTCCGTGCCGTTGTCGGCGACGGGATTCTCCTCGCCGTAGCCCACCGCGCGCAAGGGTGCGATATCGACCCGCCGGCCCTGAAGGGCCAGCAGCACCGCCTCGGCCCGGGCCTGGCTCAGCGCGCGGTTGCCCTCTTCGGAGCCCTGGGCATCGGTGTAGCCCGCGATTTCCATCCGCACCCCTTCGCAGCGGCGCAGGATCTCGGCCAGTTGCGTCATCACCGGGCCGGCCTTGGCGTCGATCTCGGCCGAGCCGGGGGTGAAGATGATCTTCTGCCGCGAAAGCACCGCCCCGATCATGTCGTGGCATTCCTCCGGCGTCGGCAGCGCGGCGGTGGGGTCCAGCGCCTCGTCGTAGCGCACGTTCACGCGGAATGTCTGTCCCTGGCCCAACTGGCCCGACAGGATCTGCGAGATCCGTCCGCGCGCCGCTTGGGATCCGGTGACACCCTTGACCTCGACCAGATCGGCGCGGACCAGGACGCTGCCCTCTTCCAGCTCGTTCAGCGCCTCAAGCCCCGCGAGAACGCGGACCGCCCATCCGCCCGGCAGTTCGGGATCGAACCGGGTGGCGATGTAAACCTTGTCGGCGCCGAACCGGGCGCGGGCGAAATTGTCGACCGCATTGCGTTCCATCGGGTCGGTCACGCGGCAGCGCAATTCTACCTTGCCGGTTTCGGCGGTCAGGGCGGCGGTGAACTCGGCCGGACCCGCAGGCGAGGCCACGGCCTTTTTCTGCAAGGTCGCATCCAGCGAGAACACCGGCGGCAGGGCGGTCTGCAACTCGCCCGTCACCCGGTCGAAGGTCGCCTGCGCCACATCCTCGCCCGCCATGAGCGACACATCGGCGTCCGAAAAGGTGATGGTCGCGGTCCCGAGGTCGGTGACGGCCCGGATCCCCGCCTCGGCCGCCGCCGCCCAGCTTGGCGTCGGCACGCCGAGGCCGACCGTGCAGGCGACATCGCCCGAAACGCCCGCCGCCCGGCCCGCCGCAAGGATGCGGGCCTTCGCCTGATCGCTGTCGGCCGAACAGGCGTCGAAACGCGGGCCCTCGGCATCCCTGACGAAGCGCAGGGTAAAGGGTGTCAGCACCGGGCGCGGGGCGGAAATCGAGATTTCCACGGAAACCCCTTTGGGCCGGGCGCGGTTCAGTTGCGCCTCGAACATGCGCTTTTCCTGGTCCGAGGCGGCGATGGCGGTGATGCTCACCTTCTCTGCATCGACCGAGATCTTCGATCGGGGAAGCATCTTCAGCGCCGCCATGCCGTAGTCGAAGGCGGCGGCCCAATGCTCTGGCGCGGGATAGCTCGCCGTCTCGATCATTTCCGAAGGCGGCGTGTCGGGCATCAGCGCCTCGGCCAGGGTGGTCAGCCGCGCCTCGTCCTCGCCGGCGGGCAGAAGGCCGATCAACTGGATCCCGTCGTCGTTCCTCAGCATCTCGACCGAAAAGCGCGGGGCCTCGTAGGGGCGGGCGGGCGTCACCTCGAAATCGTCGACCACGCGCGAGGATTCGACGATGGAGCCTGCCAGGTTCACGGCGCGGAACCGCGCGGCCTCGTTCGGGGCGGTGCCGGTCAGGCGGAGCTGCAAGCCGTCGGCCTCGACCCCGGCCCAGGCAAAGCCCTCACGCTCGAACCTTTCGGCCACGGCGCGGGCGGACCGGCCCTCGATCACCACCGCCGCGCCCCAGGCGATCAGCGTGGCGAAAAGGCTGGCCAGCACAAAGGCCGAAAGGCCAAGCAGCGCCTTGCCAAGACGGGGAGAGCGGGCGGTCAGCGCCCGGATGTCGGGAATGTTCAACGGGAATCGCTTCCGTTCAGGTCCTGGATGTCGGGCCGGAGTCCTAGGTCGCCGGGGGGCCGGGATCAATCAGACTAGGGCGGCGACGGCGAAAAACAGCGCAGGGATCGCCCCCGCATCGCGGTTCGACCGGAAAAGCCGCAGGCAGGTGTCGGGGTCGTCGATGTCGAGCCGCACCAATTGCCAGCCCATATGCCAGCCGAAGGCCCAGACCCCGGCCAGCGCCAGAACCAGCTTCAGCGGGCCGGCCCCTGCCGGCACCAGCGCCAGCAGCACAGCCGCCAGCATCAGCAGCAGCGCCGCGACCATGAAGCCGCGCAGCCATACCCTCGTGTTTTCCGCGAACAACCGCGCGGTGGATCTGGTGCCGATCAGCGCATCGTCCTCCTTGTCCTGATGGGCATAGATCGTGTCGTAGAACAGCGTCCAGAAGATGCCCGCGAGGTAAAGCAACACCGCCGGCGCTTCGAGCGTGCCGCGATGCGCGGCCCAGGCGAGCAGCGCGCCCCAGTTGAAGGCCAGCCCCAGAAACACCTGCGGCCACCAGGTGAACCGCTTGGCAAAGGGATAGATCGCGACCGGCACCAGCGAGATCACCCCCAGCACCACCGCCGCGCGCGGAAAGCTCAGCAGGATCGCAAAGGCGATCAGCGCCTGTGCCGCCATCCAGACCAGAGCCCCCTTCGGCGTGACCTGGCCCGACGGCAGGGGGCGCGACCGGGTCCGCGCCACGCCCGCATCGAGGTCGCGGTCGGTGAAGTCGTTCCAGGTGCAGCCCGCGCCGCGCATCAGGAACGCCCCCGCCGAACAGGCGACGACGAACCACAGGTCGCGGCCCCCGAACCCGTCGATCCCGGCGGAGAGCGCGATCGACCAGAAACACGGCAGCAGCAGAAGCCAGGTCCCGATCGGCCGGTCGGCCCGCGACAGGCGCAGCCAGGGCCGGGACCATTCCGGCGCGATCCGGTCGACCCAATTGCCCCGTGGCGCATCGGCGACCGTTCCCGCCCCGACCACCATCGCCGGGGCCTCTGGCATTTCTGCGGGCTGGCTCATAGGGTGCGCTCCATGTCCGATGCGAAGATCCGCCTCTATGTAGATCAGCCCCTGGCCCAGGGGCAAGCCGTGGTCCTGGCCGGGGATCAGGCGCATTACCTTTTCTCTGTGATGCGGCTGACCGAGGGGGCGGGGGTGCTGCTCTTCAACGGGCGCGACGGGGAATGGCTTGCGCGCGTGGAAACCGCCGGTAAGCGGGGCGGCATCCTGCGGTCCGAGGCGCAGACGCGGCCCCTGCTGGCCCCGCCCGACCTGTGGCTGATGTTCGCCCCGATCAAGAAGGCGCGCACCGATTTCATCGTCGAAAAGGCGGTCGAGATGGGGGCGGCGCGAATCGTGCCGGTCCAGACCCGCCACACCAATTCGGAACGCATCCGCCAGGACCGGCTTCAGGCCCATGCCGTCGAGGCGGCAGAACAATGCGGCGCGACCGTGGTGCCCGAGGTGGCCGATCTGCAACCGCTCGACCGCTTGCTGGCGGCCTGGCCGGCGGACCGGCGCATCCTCTGGGCCGACGAGGCACTGGCGGGCGCGTCCGAGACCATGGCGGGCCAGGTGCGCGGCCCCTGGGCGATCCTGATCGGGCCGGAGGGCGGGTTCTCGGACGACGAACGCCGCCGGCTGCGGGGCATGGATCAGGTGGTGCCGGTGGCGCTTGGCCCCCGCATCCTGCGCGCCGATACGGCGGCGGTGGCGGCGCTGACCCTGTGGCAGGCGCGGCTGGGGGACTGGGCGTGAGCGCGCCCGAGAACGTGATCGCGCCCGCGAAAGCGGCCGCGCCCGACGTTCGCGCCGCGCTGCCCGGCGATGCGCGGGATCTGATCGCGCTTATGGCCCGCGATGCGCGGGCGGCGATGTTTCCGCTGTCGGCGCTGCACGACGGGTTGTTGCGCGCGCCGGATAGGCCGCTCGATGCCCCGCACGCGCTGCATGGCTGGCTGGACGGGCAGGGCGGGTTTCTCGGCCTGTCCGGGGCGGGCTATCTGTCGGCCTTCCGGCCAGGCGGCTGGACGGTCGGCGCGGCGGCGGCGTTCCGTGCGCATCTTGCCGGTCGGCGCATCGCCGGGGCGGTGGTGGCCGACGGGCAGATGGCGGCGGTGCTGGCGGGCCTGGGCCTGACCCATGTTCCCCGCCGGCACGAGGGCGAGGAGCCTGGCTTCACCCTGGACCTTGCCGATCTGATCTTGCCGGATGTCGCGGGCTTCGCCCTCGCCCGGCCCGGCGACCACCGGGAAACGGTCATGCGCTGGCGCCTCGCCTACCTGGCCGAGCTTTTCGCCCTGACCGGGCCGGAGGCCGAGGCCCGCGCCGCTTCCGAAATCGCGGGATGGATCGCGGCCGACAGTCACCGCGTTCTGGTGCGGGACGGGGCGCCGGTCGCCATGTCGGGCTTCAACGCGCGCATTCCGGGTGCAGTGCAGATCGGCGGCGTCTTCACCCCTCCGCAGGCGCGGGGACGGGGCCTCGCCCGCCGGGCCGTCGCCCTGCACCTGGCCGGGGCGCGAGGGGAGGGCGTCGCCCGCGCCGTGCTGTTTGCCGCCAACGATGCGGCGGCGGCGGCCTATCGCGCCATCGGCTTCACCCGCCACGGCCGCATGGGCATCGTCGAGTTCCAGGGGAAGTCCGAGGTGCCGCCATGGCCCTGATGCGGCCCGAGTTCCGCGCGGGGCTGTCGCGCTGGTCCGAGGTGATCTGGGCCGCCGGAATGATGGTGCTCGGCCTTTGGCTCGCGCATCTGGGCGGGCTGGTGCTGATCCCGGCGGGGCTGGCGCTGGCAGCGCTTGGCCTTGGCTGGGGCATGACCGCGCTGCGGCGGATGCGCTTTGCCCGCGAAACCGCCGCCCCCGGCATGGTCGAGGTGGACGAGGGCCAGATCGGCTATCTCGGGCCGACCTTCGGCGGCTATGTCTCGGCCCGCGACCTGACGGAACTGCGCCTGCTGACGATCAACGGGCGGCGGCTGTGGCGGCTGAAACAGGCGGATGGCCAGGCGCTGCTGGTGCCGGTCGACGCCGCGGGGGCGGAACGCCTGTATGATGTTTTCGCCGCTTTGCCCGGGGTCGACATGGGCGCGGTCGTCGCGGCGCTCGACGCGCCGGCAGGCCCCGGCGGAGAACCATCTTCCGCCCTGACGCTCGCCCAGGAAAGCCGGCTTCTGTGGCACCTGCCCGGCGCGGGATTGCAGCCCGTGCAGCCCGGACAGGGCTGAAGCCGACCTGACCGCGTCGCGGGCGGGCTTGACTTGGCCGCCGCCAGCGGACACCTGTGGGCGCCAACAGGCAATCGACAGACCCGGAGCGCGCAGATGTCCATTCCACAATCCGGCGGCGGGCCGATCGAGGATTTCGCGGAACTGGCGGGCTATGTCGAATCCGGCTGCAAGCCGGCCATCGACTGGCGCATCGGCACCGAGCACGAAAAATTCGGCTGGCTGACCGACAGCCATATGCCCTTGCCCTATGCGGGCGAGGCCTCGATCTCGGCGCTGTTCGCGGGGCTTGAGCAACGCCACGGCTGGACCCCGGTGCGCGAGGGCGAACACATCATCGGCCTGACCCGCGGCCTCGCCAACATCAGCCTGGAACCCGGCGGCCAGTTCGAGCTGTCGGGCGCGCCGCTCGCCACGATCCACGAGACGAAGGCGGAACTCGAACAGCATTTCGCCGAGGTCGAGGGGATCGCCGGACCGCTCGGCATCCGTTTCATGGGCATCGGCGCCGCACCGGAATGGAGCGAGGCGCAGATGCCGGTCATGCCCAAGGGGCGCTACCGGCTGATGACCGATTACATGGGCCGCGTCGGCACCCATGGCACGCAGATGATGTATCGCACCTCGACCGTGCAGGTGAACCTCGACTTCGTGTCCGAGGCCGACATGGTGAAGAAACTGCGCGTGGCGCTGGCTTTGCAGCCGGTGGCGACGGCATTGTTCGCCAGCAGCCCGTTCTTCGACGGGGCGGAGAACGGGCATAAATCCTGGCGCTCGCGCATCTGGCGGGGGCTGGACGATGCGCGCACCGGGATGCTGCCCTTCGCATTCGACGAGGGGATGGGGTTCCAAGCCTATGTCGACTGGGTGCTGGATGTGCCGATGTATTTCGTCTACCGCGACGGGAAAT
>JAATGA010000461.1 GCA_015654855.1 Rhodobacterales bacterium | reverse complement strand
CGCCGAGTTCGAGTCGATCTGCGCAAGGCTCGACGCGGTGCTGACGACGCGGCTGCACGGCATGGTCCTCGCGCTGAAATGCGGGGTCCCGGTGCTCGCCATCGACGCCATCGCCGGCGGGGCCAAGGTGACGAGCCAGGCCGGGATCGTTGGCTGGCCCGAGGTTCTGTCCGTCGACAACCTGGACGCGGCGACACTGGACGCGGCGCTGGTGCGCTGCCTGGCACCCGAGGCACGGGAGCGGGCGAAAGCCTGCGCCGCCGGTGCCGTCCGCGCCCTCGACCGTTTCGCGACCGAATTCGCGGCGGCGCTGGAAGAGCCGGCCGATCCCGCGCGCCGGCCCCTGGTTGCGCCGAAACGCCGCGGACCACTCAGCCATCTCGCAGCGGTGTTGCGCGCCGCCATGCGCCGGTTACGCGGGCAACGCCGTTAGATCAGCGCGGCAAGCTCCGGCTCCTGCTTCCGAAAGGCGGCGAGCGCCTTGCGCCATATCCAGGCCCCGCGCCCATAGCGCGGCAGCCGCCTCCACGGGATCGGGCGCCATGGCTTCCAGGGTCCGTGGAAATGCAGGATCCGCGCCTCGGCGGCCCCCGCGCGTTCCGCCGTCAGCCCCAACTGGTCGAGGAAGCGTCGTTGCCGCCGCAATCGCCCCCAGGAGCAGTTCCAGGCGGGGTCGAGCAACAGCGTCTCGCCCGCGAGGGTATGGTTCAGATGGTCCTGATCCGCCAGCCGATAACCGGCGGCGGCCCCGACATCCTCGATCGCCGCAGCCAGATCGGGGCGGGCGCGGATCGCATCCAGATCCATCAGCATGACGCCGGCGTTGAAATAGCGCCGAGGGTCGCCCGCGACCTCCGCATAGCGGTCGGTCCGCATCCCGCGGTCGCGGCGGAACCGGCTGGTGGCCCGCACGCAGCTTTGCTGCGCGGCGAAATCCGGCGCGGCGGCAACCGGCGCGCCGCGCAGGTCGAGTTCCGCCAGCGGCGAAAGATCGCCCGTCACAAGCACGTCGCCATCCATGTAGAGCACCCGGCCCGCGACCAGCCGGTGCAGTTGCAACCGACCGAAGGTCGCTTTCGAGATATGGGAACCAGGCGGCAGCCGGTCGCCCAGCAGATCCTCCGAAAGGTCGATATGGGTCAGGCAGGCGGCGGGAAAGCGCGTCACCATCCGCCCGATCCGGGCGAGGGCGTCGGGCGCGATCCCGATGCCCAGAAACACCACCTCGACCGGACCTGGGGCGTGGGTCAGCGCCGACCAGACCGCCAGCGCGGTCGGACCCAAGGCGCCGCCATCGGTGACCACCGCAAGTTTCAGCATCGTCACTCCCCGGATCGAAAAAGCCCCGGCGCAAGGCCGGGGCTTCGGGATCAGGCCTGCTGATCGGCCTCTTCCTTGTCTTTCTTCTCGGGCGCGATCTCTTCGCCGGTTTCCTGATCGACCATCTTCATGCCGAGCCGGACCTTGCCGCGATCGTCGAAGCCAAGGAGTTTCACCTTCACTTCCTGGCCTTCCTTCAGGATCTCGTTCGGATGGTTCAGGCGCTTGTTGGCGATCTGGGACACATGGACCAGACCGTCACGCTTGCCGAAAAAGTTCACGAAGGCACCGAAATCGACCAGTTTCACCACCTTGCCGGTGTAGATATGGCCTTCTTCCGGTTCCGCCACGATCGACCAGATCATGTCGTAGGCGCGCTTGATCGCATCGGCCGAGGAGGAGGCGATCTTGATCACGCCGTCGTCGTTGATGTCGACCTTGGCACCCGAGGTTTCCACGATCTCGCGGATGACCTTGCCGCCCGAGCCGATCACTTCACGGATCTTGTCGGTCGGGATGGTCAGCGTCTCGATCTTGGGCGCGTATTCGCTGAACGCCTGCGCGGTGGTAAGCGCCTTGGCCATTTCCCCCAGGATGTGCAGACGGCCGTCCTTGGCTTGCGCCAGGGCCTGTTCCATGATCGCCGGGGTGATGCCCGCGACCTTGATGTCCATCTGAAGCGAGGTGATGCCGT
>JAATGA010000225.1 GCA_015654855.1 Rhodobacterales bacterium | reverse complement strand
GGCTTGGGTCATCGCCCGGATCACCGCACCGTCGCCGATCTCGGGCGCCCAGGCGTTGCTGCCCGGATCGCGCGCCGCCCGCATCCGCTGCCAGCCCGTTGCGGCGAAGGGCGGCCCGGCCCAAAGCGCCCCGTCGAACGAGGCCCCGGCAAGTTCGGGCCAGTTCACCGCCAACTCGCCGTTGCGCGCGCCAAGCGACAGGCCGAACAGGTAAAGCCTTGGCCGCGACGCCTCGGGCAGGCTGCGCCAATGGGCGTAGATGCGGGCAAAGACGGCGCGGGCAGTCTCGGCCCCGTATTCCGGTTGCAGAAACAGCGACAGCCAGCTTGGCAGATAGGAATATTGCACCCCGATGGTCGCGACATCGCCATTGGTCAGATATTCCAGCGGCCGCGTCCCGGCCGGATCCATCCAGCCGGTGCCGGTGGGCGTCGCCACCACCAGCGTCGCACGGTCGAAGGCGCCGACCCGGATCGCCTCGGCCAGCGCCAGATCGGCGCGGGCGGACGGGTCGTCGGCATTGTTCAGCCCGACATAGATCCGCAACGGCTCGATGGCCGGGCGGCCGGTCACGGCTGAGATCGCCGCCGCATCGGTCGGATCCAGCGCCCATTGCCGCCCCTCGGCCCCGAGGCCCTCCCAATGGGTCAGCGAGGCGGCGCTGCCCGGTTTCGACGGATCGGCGGGGGCGGCCTGCTCGGCCGGAATCAGCCGGTCCAGCCGCGAATAGGTCTCGTCCAGACCGGCCAGCAGCCGGCCCAACACCACATCATTGCCGACGGACCAGAACAGCAGCAGCGCCAGCGCGATGCCCGCCGTTTCCGCCACGCGCGGCGGCAGCACCCCTTCGAGCTGCGCGGCGATCACCCGCCACAGCCGCCGGAACAGTCGCCCGACGAAGATCAGCGCCACAGCCACCAGCATCGCGACGGCCAGAATGGTGAACGGCCGCGCGCTTTCGACCGGCGCGATGGACATGGCCGCATGGATGTCGTTCTGCCATCCCGTCACCCGGGTCAGCGCCCAGGCCCCGGCAAGGCCCCCCGCCCCCGCCGCCAGCGCCAGCCGCCTCTGCCGGATGCCGGGCGCGGGCGGCGGCGGCTCGATCATCCAGACCCACAGCGTCGCGATACCGTAGCCGATGACATATCCGGCGGCGAAACAGACGCCCCCCAGCACCCCCTGCATCAACCCCGCCCGGGGGATCATCGAAGGCGTCAGCGAGGCCGCGAAACACAAGGCGCCCAGAAACAGGCCAAGCGCCGAAGGCTGGCCGAACAGCGAAAGGTCGCGCGAGGTGCGATAGCGCAGATGGCGCAGCATGGCGGGGCTCTCGGTGCCGCAGGGAGGCGCCAGGACGGCGGGCGGGGCGGGCCGCAGCCTCTGCCACTCGCCCGGCGGCGTCAAGCCCGAGGCGGGCGCGGGATCGCTTTGCGGCACGGCGGCCGGGCCGGCGCATCGACCGCCCCGCCCAAGCACGGCCGTGCCCCCGCATTCCCGGGGTTGCGCCCCGGCGCGCTTCGTCCTTTCCTGTGCCGCAACGCCAGACCCCTGAGAGGAGCCGCCATATGGATAACTGGGACGAGATCCGCACCGCCTATCAGGTCGCGCGGCTTGGCACCGTCTCGGGCGCGGCCGAGGCGCTCGGCGTCCACCACGCAACGGTGATCCGCCATATCGACGCGCTGGAAAAGCGTCTCGGCGCGCGGCTGTTCCAGCGCCATGCGCGCGGGTATACGCCGACCGAGGCCGGGCGCGATCTGCTGTCGGTCGCGCAGACCACCGACGAACAGTTCGGCCAGCTTGCCAGCCGTATCAAGGGCCAGGGCGAAACCGTCGCGGGCGAGCTGGTCGTGACCACCCTGCCCGGTCTTTCAGATCTGATCACCCCCGTTCTCGCCCGGTTCCAGCGGCACTGGCCCGAAGTCGTCGTGCGCCTTTTGACCGACACGCGGATCTACCGGCTGGACTACGGCGAGGCGCATGTGGCGATCCGCGCCGGATCCGTGCCGCAGGAACCCGACAATGTGGTTCAGCCGCTGATCCTGCGGCGCGCGGCGCTGTATGCGGCACAGTCCTATGCCGAGGCATATGGCCTGCCCGAAACGGACGAGGATCTGAGGCACCATCGCTTCGTCGCCTATGACACGGCGTCGCCGCGCGCGCCCTTCGATCGCTGGCTGCGCCAGACGGTGCCGGCCGACCGGCTGACCTATCTGGCGATCGAGCCGGCGGCGATGACGGCGGCGGTCGTCGCGGGGGCGGGCCTGGGCTTTCTGGCCGAACACGAGGCGCGCGCCCGGCCCGATCTGATCCAGGTGATGCCGCCCCGCGCTGACTGGGATTCGGCCTTGTGGATCGTCACCCATGTCGACCTGCATCGGACGCGCAAGGTCCAGGCCTTCCTGGCCGAGCTGAAAGAGGCCGCGAAAGCCTGGAGCGAGACCGGAGGCGCCTGACTACAGGAAAGGACTCCCCCGATACGTCAGCCGGGGCGCGGAGCCCTGCGGCACCGCGAAAGCCGCCGTCGACAGGCGCTGTATCCCTCGTGTGACGCAAGGTCCGCGCAGGGGTTTCGCCTCGCAAGGCTCGACCGGGGCCGGGCGGCCGCTATAATCGGCGGCGTATAACGGCGGCCCCCGGGCTGCGGGAGGGGTGATGCGGGTCTTCCGGGACAGAGGCGGCAAACCGCGGCAGGCCGCGCAAGGCGACACCTCACGGCCGCGCAACGCGCTTCGCCGCCTTTCGCCGCAGGATGCCCTGCGGTGGAAAGGCCTCGCGGTGCTGCTGATCCTGGCCTCGACCGGAATCGCGCGCGCCGATGCTCCCTTGCCCGTCGCGGTGGTCACGGCCAGGGTCCAACCCGCCATCCTTCGCGTCGATCTGACCGGAACCATCGTCGCGGCCGAAAGCGTGCCCGTGGGCTTTCGCACCGGGGGACGCATCCTTGAGATGCACGCCGAGGTCGGCGACAGCGTTGCCGCGGGCGCGATCCTCGCCAGTGTCGAGCCGACCCAGGCCGAGGCCGCCGCCCGCGCCGCCGCCGCCCAACTGACCGCCGCCGAGGCCGGCGCGACCCAGGCGCAGCTTGCCCGCGACCGGGCGGCGGGGCTGCTGGAGCGGGGCGCCGGGACACGCGCCGATCTCGACGCCGCCGAGCAGGCGCTGCTGGCCGCAGGCGCCGCGCGCGACCAGGCCATGACCCAGGTGGCCAAGGCGAACCAGGCGGTCGAGGACACGGTGATCCGCGCCCCGGTAGCGGGCATCGTCACCCTGCGCAGCGGCGAGCCTGGCCAGATCGCCGCCGCCGCGCAATCGGTGCTGACCATCGCCCCCGACGGCCGGCGCGAGGCCTTGTTCTACGCACCGAACGTGCCCGATCTCGACCAGTTCATCGACCGCGCCGTAACCCTCCACCCCGTCGATGCGCCGGCGACCGCCCTGACCGCGACGGTCACCGAGATCTCGCCGCTCGCCACGGCGGCGACCGGCACCGTCCTCGTCCGCGCCCGGCTGGAGGGGGCGGCGGCCAATACCGGGCTCGGTCTGCCGGTCGTCACCGCGATCGAACTGGCAGAGGCGCCGTCGATCCGCCTGCCATGGACGGCGCTGGCCACCGATGGCGGCAAGCCCGCCGTATGGACCGTCGATCCGGCGACGCAGACCGTGGCGCTGACCCCCGTCACCGTGGCGCGCTACAGCGCCGATACGGTCGGGATCGCCGAAGGCCTGACTGATGGCGATCTGGTCGTCGCGGCGGGGTCGAACCTGCTTTACCCCGGCCGCAAGGTCGAAGCCATCGAGGCCGCCGAATGATCCGCGCTCCCCTGGCCATCCTGCTGCTGACGCTGGCCCTGCCCCCGGCCTTGCGCGCCGAAACCGCCACGCCCGCCGCCGCACCGCGCCCCGTCGTGACCGAGATCGTCACGCCCGAGGCCGCGCGCCTGCGCAGCTTTCCCGGCGAGATCGTGGCGGCGGTCTCGGCGACCCTCGCCTTCCAGACCGCCGGCACGATGAACACGCGGCCCGTCGCGCTTGGCGACCGGGTGGCGGCCGGGCAGATCCTCGCCACGCTGGACCAGATCACCTTGTCCGAGGATGTCCGCGCCGCCGAGGCCGCCGCCGCCGCCGCGCGGGCCGAGGCCGATTACGCCCACCAGAGTTTCGCCCGCGCCGAGGAACTGACCCGGCGCGGCGTGGCCTCGACCGCGCAGATGGAAAGCGCCACCGCCAGCCGGGATTCGACCGCCGCCGCCCTTGCCGCCGCCGAGGCCGATCTGGCCAGCGCCCGCGACGCCGAAACCTTCGGCACGCTCAAGGCCCCGGCGGATGGCGTGATCGCGGCGGTCCTGGCCGAACCCGGCACCGTGGTCTCCGCCGGCACGCCGGTCGTGACGCTCGCCGCCGCCGGGCCGCGCGACGCGCTGATCGACGTGCCCGCCGAGGTGCTGGCGATCCTGCCCGCCGACGCGCGCTTCACCATCGCGGGCCGCGCCGACGCGGGCCGGACGGTCGGCGGCCATCTGCGCCTTGTCGAGCCGGTGGCCCACGACGGCACCCGCAGCCACCGGCTGCGCATCGCGCTCGACCCCGCAGAGGGCACGGCGGAGGGCGGCGCGGGGGCGGGTCAGGCCGGCCAGAGCCAGCCCTTCCGGCTG
Source organism: Rhodobacterales bacterium (assembly GCA_015654855.1). Lineage (GTDB taxonomy): Bacteria > Pseudomonadota > Alphaproteobacteria > Rhodobacterales > Rhodobacteraceae > JAATGA01. Next base: position 12,517 of record JAATGA010000225.1, on the reverse strand, counting down.
GGCTCGCTCGTCAGCGTGCGGCTCGATCTGCCCTCGGCGCCGGTCGTCTCGCTGCCACGCGCCGCGATCCTGACCGGCGAGGACGGCGCCAGCGTCTGGCGCGTCGGTCCGGGGCGGAAACTCGAACGGGTGCCGGTCACGCCCGGCGCCGCGATCGGCGACCGGGTGGTGGTGACGGCGGGCATCGCCCAGGGCGACGAGGTGCTGCTGCGCGGCATCCGCTCGGTCGTCGAAGGCCAGATCGTCGGCGAAAGGATCGGGCAATGAGCGGCTTTAACCTGTCGGAATGGGCGCTGCGGCACCGGTCCTTCGTCTGGTTCCTGATCTTCGTCTCGGTGGCGGCCGGGGCGCTGTCCTACACCCGCCTCGGGCGGGAGGAAGACCCGTCCTTCACCATCAAGGAGATGATCATCACCGGCATCCTGCCCGGCGCCACCGCGCAAGAGACGCTGGATCAGGTCACCCGCCGCATCGAGACCAAGCTTGAGGAACTCGACACGCTGAAGGACATCCGGTCCGAGACCTTTCCCGGCCAGGCCGTGGTGCATCTGGAATTGCAGCCCACGGTCCGGCGCCGTGCGGTCGACGACACCTGGCTGCGCATCCGCAACATGATGGGCGACATCCGCTCCGAATTCCCCGACGAGTTCCAGGGTTTCGTCTTCAACGACAGTTTCGGCGACGTCTACGGCAATATCTACGCCTTCACCGCCGACGGCTTTACCCCCCGCGAATTGCACGACCAGACGGTCAGGGTGCGCGACGCGGTGATGACGCTGGCCGACGCCGGCAAGGTCGAGCTTGTGGGCACGCAGGACCCCGAGGTGCATATCCAGTTCTCGTCGCGCCGTCTTGCCGCGCTCGGCCTCGACAAGACGGTGGTGCTGAACACCCTGGCCGCGCAGAACGCCATCGTGCCGGCGGGGGCGATCCGCACGGCGGGCGAGCAGATCGCGGTGCGGGTCAGCGGCAGCTTCGCCTCGGCGGCCGATCTGGCGGATGCGCCCTTGCGGGTGGGGGGAACCTATTTCACCCTGGCCGATGTGGCGACCGTGACCGACGGCTATACCGATCCACCCTCCGTCCTGTTCCGCTACGACGGCAGGGATGCGGTCGCGCTGATCATCGGGATGCGCGCGGGGGCGAACATCCTCGATTTCGGCGCTGAACTCGACAGTCTGATGGGCAAGGTGCGGGGCGAGCTGCCCGTCGGGATCGAGCTTTTCAAGGTCGCCGATCAGCCGCATGTCGTCGCCGAATCCGTCGATCATTTCATCCGCGCCCTGGTCGAGGCGGTGGCCATCGTGCTGGCGGTATCCTTCGTCTCGCTGGGGGTCAGGGCGGGCCTGGTGGTGGCGCTGTCGATCCCGCTGGTGCTGGCGCTGACCTTCGTGGTGATGGAGCTTCTGGGGGTGACGCTGCAACGCGTCTCGCTCGGGGCGCTGATCATCGCGCTTGGTCTGATGGTGGACGATGCGATGATCGCAATCGAGACGATGATCTCGCGCCTGGAACTGGGCGAAAGCCGGACGAAGGCCGCCTCTTACGCCTGGACCTCGATCGCGTTCCCGATGCTGACCGGCACGCTGGTGACGGTGGCGGGGTTCATTCCCATCGGGCTGAACACCTCCAAGGCCGGGGAATATACGATCTCGCTGTTTTACGTCATCGCGAGTTCGCTGGTCCTGTCCTGGATCGTGGCGGTGCTGTTCGCGCCGCTGCTGGGGGCGACCTTTCTGCCGGCGAGGTGGAAACATGTCCATCGCGGCCCGGGCAGGCTGCGGCGCGGGTTCCATAGGGCGCTGCGGGCCGCGATGCGGTTCCGGTGGGCGACGATCCTGGTGACGGTCGCGCTTTTCGCCGTATCGGTCTGGAGCCTGCAATTCGTGCAGCGGCAGTTCTTTCCGACCTCGGACCGGCCGGAACTGCTGATCGACGTGAACCTGCGCCAGAACAGCAACATCACCGCCACCGACGCCGCGATACACGATCTGGAGACCTGGCTCGCGACCCGAAACGAGGCGAGCTACTGGTCGACCTGGGTCGGCCGGTCCTCGCCCCGGTTCCTGCTGTCGCTGGACGCGCCCACGCCCGCGCCGTTCATCGGGCAGATCGTGGTGATGACCCCGGATACGGCGCAGCGCGACAGTCTGAAGGCCGCGATCGAGGCCCATGCGGCCGAATTGCCCGGCATCGACCTCTATCCGAAATACATCGAACTGGGGCCGCCGGTCGGCAAGCCGGTGCAATACCGGATCAGCGGGCCGGATCCCGATCTGCTGCTGGCCCATGCGCGGGCATTGGCGGCGCTGCTGGCGGGGGACGGGCGGCTGAAGGCCATCGCGCTCGACCAGGGCGAACCGGTTCGCGTCGCCCGCGTGGTGCCCGATCAGGAGCAGTTGCGCCAGATGGGCCTGACCCAAAGCGATGTGGCACAGGCGCTTTACGCGCTTTACGACGGGGCCACGGTGACGGAACTGCGCGACGGCGACACGCTGATCGAGGTGATCGCGCGCGGCGCCGACGCCGACCGCCGCTCGGTCGAGACGCTGCAATCGCTGCAACTGAACAATGCCTCCGGCGTACCGGTGCCGCTGACCGCCTTCGCCACGCTCGAATGGGACACCGAGGCGCCGGTGCTGCATCTGCGCGACCGGGTTCCGACGGTCACCGTCAAGGCGGCGCCGGCGGGCGGCGATCAGCCGGCGACCATCGTCGCCGACCTGTCGGGCGAGATCGCGACCTTCGCCGGCGCCCTGCCGGCAGGCTACAGCATCGTGCCGGGGGGCGTCGCGGAATCCAGCGCCGAAAGCATGGCGCCCATCGTCGCCGTGGTGCCGGTCATGGCCCTGGCCATGCTGACCTTGGTGATGATGCAGATGCAGAGCTTCCGGCTGATGTTCATCGTGCTGGCGGTGGCGCCTTTGGGCATGATCGGGGTGGTGGCGGCGATGCTGCCTTCGGGGTCCGCACTTGGCTTCGTAGCGATCCTGGGGGTGCTGGCGCTGATCGGCATCCTGATCCGCAACTCGGTCATCCTGATGCACGAGGTCAATATCCTGCTGGCCGCCGGGCGGTCGCGGTGGGATGCGGTGTTCGAGGCGTCGGACAGCCGCGCCCGGCCGATCCTGCTGACGGCGGCGGCGGCGAGCCTCGCGCTGATCCCGATCTCGCGGCAGATCTTCTGGGGGCCGATGGCCTATGCGATGATGGGCGGGATCATCGTCGGCACGCTGATCACGCTGCTGTTCGCGCCGGCGCTTTACTGTGCGGTCTTCGGGGTGAAGCCGCCGAAGGACGCGCCGCCCGAACCCGCCACCACAACACCCCCGGCCTCGGGCGCTGAAATGCCTGCCCCTTCCTCTTGAGCCAGATACGCGCCCCGACCACGCCGGAGGCGCCGCCATCACAGAAAAGCCCGCCCCCGGTCAGCCCGACAGGCCGAATGAGGTGACGGCGATCAGCACGATCGCCGCGCCGACCGCCAGTTCCAGCCCGTGCATCAGCCGCACCGGCAGGCCGAGACCGCCGGCGGTGGCGATCACCCCGTCGCGTGCCAGCACCGCCAGCGCCGCCGCCGTGGCCGTCACCGCCGCCGTGCCAAGACCCATCGCATAGGCCCCAGCAATCCCCGCTCCGCCGACGCCCATCCGCCAGGTCAGGATAAGCACCAGCAGCGCCCCCGAACAGGGGCGCAGCGCGATGGCCGCGATCAGTGCCGCCGCCTCGCGGAAGGAATGGACCTGCTCTGCCTGCTCCAGGGTCGGACCATGGGCATGGCCGCAGCCGCAGGTTTCGTCATGGGTATGGTGATGGTGCGCATGGTCGTGGCGGTGATCATGCGCATTGTGGTCATGGGCGGCGTGACCGGGGACGGCATCACTGTGGGCGGAATGGTCATGGCCAACCACCCCATCTCCTGTCGCATCCGCGCGCCGCAACCCGCGCAGACCGCGCCAGATCAGCCACAGCCCCAGCATCCCGACCAGCGTCCAGGACAAGGGCGTCAGCACATCGCCGGCGAAGGCCTCGATCCGGTCGCGCGCGCCCTCGAAGATCAGGACGAAGGCATAGACCAGGACCACCGCCGCCGTCGCCTGGGCAAGGCTCGACACCAGGGCCAGCGCCAGCATCCGCCGCATCGCCGCGCGGCCGGCGAGGCCATAGCTGCCAAGCACCGCCTTGCCGTGCCCGGGACCGACCGCGTGCAGAAAGCCATAGCCGAAGCACAGGCCGAGGAAGGGCAGGATCGCCCCCGGCCGCCCGGCGCGGATGCCCCGCAGGGTGCCGCCGAGCGCATCCTGGAACTCGCGCTGCGCCTCGCGCGCGAAAGTCGCGGCGAGCGCCGGCAGCCCTGCCCACCAGGCCAGCGCCAGCCCGGCCAGCACCAGAATGCCGATCAGCGCGCGGGACATGTGATCCGCACCTCATCCGCGAACAGCCGCCCGACATCGCCGAACTGCGACTCGTCGGGCACCTGATCGGCCGGAATGGCCGCCAGCGCCGCGCCGAACTTTTCCTGGGCGGCGGCGGTATCGGCGGGGATCGTGGCGACCGCGCAGTCGTCACCACCCTCCACCCCTGCCGAGGTCACCGTATAGGCGGTGTAGAAGGTGGGATCGTAGCTTTGCACCGACAGCGGGATCGAGGCATCGGCCGGCGGCTCGATCCGGCGGCGAAAGGTCGAGACGAGCTTGCCGTCGCGGTAATCCGCCACCTGGTCAAACGGGGCGGACAGGACCAGATCCCGCCCGCCCTGGCGGATGTAGAAATCGCCGGGAAAGCCCGGGTCCCAGTTCTGATCGAAGCCCTGAAGGACCACCCGTTCCTCTTCGCTCGCCTGGCCGGTCCCGGAAGGATCGACGCCGCGATCCTCGACCACCATCAGCGAGGTCAGCTCGTCATAGACCCAGGTGATCTCGACCGCCTCGGCGCGGCCATCGGCCCCGAGGATCAGCCGGAAGGCGGTGTCGGTGAAGGCATGGGGATGCGCCGCCACCGGCCCCGCGGCCAGCAAGGCCACAAGGGCAGGCGCGGCGCGGCGGATGCCGGCCGGCGTCCGGCCAGCCTTCCGGCCGAAGCGATGCGCCGCGATCGCCAAAGCTGCCGCCAGGCGCCCCATCGTCATGCGGCAGCGCCCCGCCGGCCCGCGCCCGCGCGCCATCATGCGGCGGGATTGCGCCGGAACCGCGTAACGGCCCATCGGACGCAGACGTAAAGCGCGGGGACAACAAAGATGCCAAGCGCCGTCGCCGCAGCCATCCCGCCCAGCACACCGATACCGATGGCGTTCTGCGCCCCGGCCCCCGCCCCGGTCGCCAGCGCCAGCGGCATGACGCCGAGGATGAAGGCGAAAGAAGTCATCAGGATCGGCCGCAGCCGCTGCCTTGCGGCCTCCAGCGTGGCCTCGACGAGGCCCCTGCCCTGCTTTTCGAGATCGACGGCGAATTCAACGATCAGGATCGCGTTCTTGGCCGCAAGGCCGATGGTGGTCAGCAGACCCACCTTGAAGTAAACGTCGTTCGCCTGCCCCGCGATCAGCGCCGCCGCCAGCGCACCGAGAATGCCCACGGGCACCGACAGCATCACCGCGAAAGGCACCGTCCAGCTTTCGTAAAGCCCGGCGAGGCAGAGGAACACCACCAGCGCCGACATGGCGTAAAGCAGCGGCGCCTGGCTGCCCGACAGGCGTTCCTGATAGGAAATCCCGGTCCAGGCCACGCCCCAGCCGCCGTCGAGCGAGGCCGCAGCCGCCTCCATCGCCGCCATCGCGTCGCCGGTGCTGGTCCCCGAGGCGGGCGAACCCTGGATCTCGACCCCCGCCGTGCCGCCGAACCGGGCGAGCGTCGCCGCCACCGGCTCCCACGTCCGCGAGGTAAAGGAGGGGAAGGGCACCATCTCGCCATCGGTGTTGCGGGCATACCAGTCGTCGATGTCCGAGGGCTGCATACGGAACGGGGCGTCGCCCTGGACGTAGACCGGCCGCAGTTCGGTCCCGTGCTCGAAATCGCCGACATCGCGGCCGGTGAAGATCACCGACAGCATCGCGTTGACCTCGGACAGGGTCAGCCCGAAGCTGCGGGCCTTTTCGGTGTCGATGTTCAGCTTCAGCGCCGATCTGGTGTTGTCGTCCGCCCCGCGCAGGCCGGTGACGCCCCCGTCCCCGGTCGCCTTCGCGACAAGCTCTTGCGCGGCGGCGGTCAGCGCGTCGTTGCCCTGACCCGCCTGGTCGAGCAGATACATCGAAAAGCCCGAGGTCGAGCCCATGCCCTGGATCGCCGGCGGCTGCACGAACCGCACGGTCCCCAAGCGCATGTCGCCGAACCGCTTGTTCGCCCGCTCGACCAGCGCGGCGGCCGAACGCGCCTTGTCTTTGCGCTCGTCGAAATCCCGCAGCTTGACGAAGACCGTCGCCGCGTTGCTGCCATTGCCGGAAAAGCCGAACCCCAGCGAGGCGAAGGTCGAGGCGACGGTGTCCTTCTCGTCGTTCAGCAGCCAGGCCTCGATCTCCTTGACGACCTCCATCGTCTGGGTGACGGGGCTGCCCTCGCGCAGGCGGACGATGGTCATCATCGTGCCCTGGTCCTCTTGCGGCAGAAAGGATCCGGGCAGGCGGTTGAACAGGTCGGCGACCAGCACGCCCGCGATGGCCAGCGCCGCCAGCGCCACGACCGGCACCCGCAGGATCCGTCGGTTCGCCCCCAGATAGCCCCGCGTCATCCCCGCAAAGCCCCGGTTGAACCACCGCGCCGGGGCGATCCCGCCGTCGTGTTTGCGCCGCTTCAGGATCGTCGCGCACAGCGCCGGGGTCAGCACCAGCGCCACCAGCGCCGACAGCACCATGGCCGAGATGATAGTGACCGAGAATTGCCGGTAGATCACGCCCGTGGACCCGGACATGAAGGCCATGGGCAGGAACACCGCCGACAGCACGGCGGCGATGCCGACCAGCGCGCCGGTGATCTGGCGCATACTCTTCTCGGTGGCCTCGACGGGGCCGAGCCCGTCCTCCTCCATCACCCGCTCGACGTTTTCGACCACGACGATGGCGTCGTCGACCAGCAGGCCGATGGCCAACACCATGGCGAACATGGTCAGGGTGTTGATCGAATAGCCCGCCACCGCCAGCACGCCAAAGGTGCCAAGCAGCACGACCGGCACGGCAAGCGTCGGAATCAGCGTCGCCCGCCAGTTTTGCAGGAAGACGAGGATCACCAGGAAGACCAGCACGATGGCCTCGATCAGCGTGTGGATCACCTTCTCGATGGACAGTTCGACGAAGGGCGAGGTGTCATAAGCATATTCCACCTGCACGCCCTCGGGCAGCGAGGCCTGCAACGCGTCGATCGTCTCGCGCACCGCCGCCGCTGTATCGACCGCATTGGCCCCGACCGCGAGGTTCACGCCGAAACCCGCCGCATTCAGGCCGTTGTAGCGCGCGTCGCCGCCATAGGTCTCCTGCCCCAGTTCCACCCGCGCCACGTCGCCCAGCCGGACCTGCGCGCCGTTGTCGGCAGTCTTCAGCAGAATGGCGCGGAACTGATCCACCGTCTTCAGCTGCGACTGCGCCGTGATGGAGGCGGTCAGCTGCTGGCCCGCGACCGCCGGACTCGACCCGAGCTGGCCGACGGTGACGGTCGAGTTCTCGGCCTGGACGGCGCTGATGATGTCGGCCGGAACCAGCGCGTATTTCGACAACTGGAACGGGTCGAGCCAGATCCGCATGGCATAGCCGGACCCGAAGACGTTGATCGAGCCCACGCCTTCCGTTCTCTGCACCGGGCCGCTGATGCGCTGTTCCAGGATGTTGCCCAGTTCGATGGTCGAATAACGGTTGTCCGGGCTGACCAGCGCCCCGATCATCAGGATCGAGGTCGAGGACCGTGAGACCCGCAGCCCGTTGTCGATCACCGCGTCCGGCAACTGGCTTTCGACCGAGGACAGCTTGTTCTGCACGTCGATCTGCGCCTGATCCGGGTCGACCGCCTGGTCGAAGACCATCTGGACGTTCCCCGAACCCTCGCGAGAGGTCGAGGTCATGTAAAGCAGCCCCTCAAGGCCTGTCATCGCATCCTCGATCACCGTGGTGACCGAGTTCTGTACCGCCTGGGCCGAGGCCCCGCGATAGGTCGCCTGCACCCGCACCGTGGGCGGCGAGACATCGGGGTATTGCGACACCGACAGCGTGCTGATGCCCATCACGCCCGCGATCATCGTCACGATGGCCAGAACCCAGGCCAGAACCGGGCGGTGGATGAAGAACTGTGCCATCTCAGTTCCCGCTGCCGGCGGCGGGCGCGTCCGCGCTGTCGCCGGTCGGCGCCGCGGCCTCCTCGACGATCAGCCCCTGCTCGTTCAGACGTGAGCGCACCGGCGCGATGCCGATCCCCTCGGCCATGCGGTCGAGGTTGTCGAGGATCACCACCGTCCCGGCGGCCAGCCCCTCGGTCACGACCCAGGAATTCCGCGCCTCGCCCGAGGAATTGACCGTCACCGCATGGGCCTTGCCTTCGGCGTCCAGCGTCCAGACCTGAAGCGTGCCGTCGGTGTTCACATCGGCCGACCTTTGCGGCACCAGGACCCCGCGCGTCGTGCCGAAGGTCAGACGCGCGCGGACGAACATCCCCGGCAGGATCACCCGGTCGGGGTTGTCGAACCGCACCCGGATCGACCGCGTGCCGGTGGTGGCCGAAACGGTGGAGCCGACCGCCTCGATCGTGCCGGTGCCGGAATAGACCTCGCCGTTCTCCAGCGTCAGCGAGACGCCGAGGCGTTCACCCTCCAGCTTCTCGTCCAGCGCCGTGGTGCCGTCCAGCACGCCGCCGCCGTTCAGCTTGCCGCGCAGCCGCAGCATCCGGGCGCTGGAGTCGGACATGTCGACATGGATCGGGTCGAGGCTGGTGACCGTGGCCAGCGCATCCGCCTGGCTCGCCGTGACCAGATCCCCGACCGAGATGCCGGGCACGCTGACCACTCCGTCGATCGGGCTGGTGATGTCGGTGCGCTCCAGGCTCAGCTTCGCCAGATCCAGCGCCGCCTCGGCCGCCCGCACGGCGGCCTCGGCCTGGCGCAGTTCGACCCGCGCGGTGTCCAGCGTCGCCTGGGTGGCGCCGGTGCCGGCCAGCCGCTCGGCCCGCTCCATCGCGGCACGGGCGGCGGGAACGGCGGCCTTCGCGCTTTCCAGTTGCGCCTCGGCAGAGACGACCTCGGCCTCATAGCTGCGCCGGTCGATACGGAACAGCACGGTGCCGACCCTGATCTCGGCCCCGGGACGATAGGGGATCTCGGTCACAAGGCCCGCGATCAGCGGACGGATCCGCGCCTCGCCCACCGCCACCGCCCGACCCGACAGCGTGACGCTGACCGGCACGTCGGCCTGTTCCAGCGTCATGACCGAGGCCTTGACCGGCCCCGCCTGTGTCTGCGCCCGCATCGCCTGTGGCGCGAGGGTCAGAATCCCCGCCGCCAGCCCAAGCACCGCGACCGCCAGCCCGCGCAAAGCCATCATCCGTTCCCGCCCCGCCATCCGCCGCCCCGTTTTTGTCTTGAACGCAGACTTCCCCGCATTCCGGCACAAGAAAAGCCTTTCATTCCCATACGTCACGCAAGAGTGATCCGCCATTGGCGGTCCTCCGAAAAGTCGGCACCACATCCAGGGCACCCAAAGACCTCATCCACAGGATACTTGATTTCGTTCCCGTAATGTTCTATATATGCTGGACTGTCACATGGGGGATAGCCATGGAACGCGACGACTTTGTGATACCGGTGACGCACCGCCAGCTTGCCTATGCCCGGGCGCTCGCGCTGCGCAACCAGACGATCCTGCCCTGGGAAACGCAACAGGACCGCCGGGCCCTGTCCCGCTGGATCGAGGATCAGGCCGCGATGCGCCCGGCCGAGGGGGGCAACCGCCCTTCCTCGAAACAGGTGGCCTTCGCCGAACGCCTCGCCCGGCTGAAACGCCGCGCGGTGCCCGACGAGTGTTTTCGCGACCGGCAATTGATGTCGCGCTGGATCGACTGCAACCGATAAGCCCGGCACCACCGATCCTGATCGCGCAGCGTTCCGCGGCATTGCACTAAGGTCGTCGGCGGGCCACAGCCCGCCGCCTCCGTGCCTCCGGCGGAGACATTTATGCTAGAGAGGATGGCAGGAAGACCGGCTCTCCTCCCATCCTCTCTGCATAAATATCCCGGGGGTGAGCCTGCACCGGCAGGCGAGGGGGCGGCTCCCCCTTCTTCCTTCCCGGCGCGACATTCAGCCCCGCGGCGCGGCCGCCCGGCGCAGCCGGTCGTTGATCGCCCGGCCCAGCCCGGTTTCCGGCACCGGGGCAAAGGCGATGCGCCCGCCCTGGCCCGCTAGGCGGTCGGCCGCGCGCAGGATATGAAACAGGTTCGCCGCCGCCTCGGTCAGATCGCCGCTGGCCGACAGCGTGACCGCCCCCGGCGCAGCAGGGCCGAAACCCACGAATACCTCGCCCGCCTCCCCATACGCCGCGTTCAGCCTCACCGGCGCAACCGGGGCGTAATGCGAGGCGAGTTGGCCCGGCGCATTCGGCGCCGTGGCGCTGCCGCCTGTTGCGAGGCTATGGCCAAGTGCCGCCTCCAGCGCCTCGACCGGCACGCCGCCGGGACGCAGCAGCAGCGGCGGGTCGACCGACAGGATGGTCGATTCGACCCCCACCGCGCAGGGTCCGCCGTCCACCACCGCCTCGATCCTGCCGGAAAGCCCCTCGATCACATGCGCCGCCCGGGTCGGCGAGACCCGGCCCGAAGGGTTGGCGGAGGGCGCGGCCACCGGCCCGCCGAACCGCGTCAGCAGATCGCGCGCCAGCGGATGCGCCGGCACCCGCACCGCCACGGTCGGATGCCCGGCGGACACCAGCGGCGACAACCCCGTCCCCTCACGCAGCGGCAAGACAAGGGTCAGGGGGCCTGGCCAGAAGGCGGCCGCCAGCGCCTCGGCCCGGGCGTCGAACACCGCCCAGTGCCGTGCCGCCGCCAGATCCGGCAGATGGATGATCAGCGGGTTGAAGCGCGGCCGCCCCTTGGCCCCGAATATCCGCGCCACCGCCCGGTCGTTCGTCGCATCCCCGCCCAAGCCGTAAACCGTCTCGGTCGGAAAGGCGACAAGCCCCCCCGCCCGCAGAATCGCTGCGGCCTCGTCCAGCCCCTCGGGGCTGGCGGGCAGAAGACGGGTCTCGGCGAGTGGCATCGGAGGCATCATGACGGGGTGCGTGACGCAGCGTTGGGGTTGAGGATCGGGCCTCTTCGGCTAGAGTTCCCGGCCATAGACCCGCGCGATGCCTTTGCCAAGCCGCCGCGGAACGGAGGAACGCATGACCTATCGCGCACCGGTGACCGAATTCCGCTTTTTGTTCGACCGGGTTGTCGGTCTGGGCCAGGTCACGGGGACCACGCTTTTCGCCGACGCCACGGCCGAGACGGTCGAGGCGATCCTGACCGAGGCCGGCAAGCTGTGCGAAAACGTGCTGGCGCCCCTGAACCGGGCGGGCGACCTGCATCCCGCGCGGCTGGAAAACGGCGTGGTTCGCACCAGCCCCGGCTTTGCCGAGGGTTACCGCGCCATCGTCGAGGGCGGCTGGGTCGGCATCTCGGCCAGCCCGGACCATGGCGGCATGGGCCTGCCGCATACGCTCGCCACTGCCGTCAACGACATGCTGGGGTCGGCCTGTCTGGCGCTGCAACTGAACCCGCTGATGACGCAAGGCCAGGTCGAGGCGCTGGAGCATCACGCCAGCGACGAATTGAAGGCCCTCTACATCCCGAAACTGCTGTCGGGCGAATGGAACGGCACGATGAACCTGACCGAGCCGCAGGCGGGCAGCGATGTCGGCGCGCTGCGCACCCGGGCGGAACCCAATGGCGACGGGACCTATGCGATCTCGGGTCAGAAGATCTTCATCACCTGGGGCGACAACGATTTCACCGAAAACACCTGCCACCTGGTCCTCGCCCGCCTGCCCGACGGGGCCGAGGGGACGCGCGGTATCAGCCTGTTCATGGTGCCGAAGTTCATCCCCGACGCAGCAGGTAAGCCCGGCAAGCGCAATGCGCTTCAGGTCGTCAGCCTGGAAAACAAACTCGGCCTGCACGGCAGCCCGACAGCGGTGATGCAATATGACGGAGCGACCGGCCAGATCGTGGGAGAGCCGCACAAGGGCATGGCCGCGATGTTCACGATGATGAACAACGCCCGGCTCGGCGTCGGCGTCCAGGGCGTGGCGATTGCCGAGGCCGCCTGCCAGCAGGCTCTCGCGTATGCGCTCGACCGACGGCAGGGGCAAACGCCGAACGGGGCCGGCACGATTTCCGACCATGCCGATGTGCGCCGGATGCTGGCGCAGATGAAGGCCGACACGTTCAGCGCCCGCGCCATCGCATTGTCTTGCGCCGTCGCCATCGACATGGCCCGCGCGACCGGCGAGGCCACCTGGGCCGCCCGCGCCGCCTTTCTGACGCCGATCGCCAAGGCCTTCGGCACCGACATCGGC
>JAATGA010000144.1 GCA_015654855.1 Rhodobacterales bacterium | reverse complement strand
GGCGAAATGCCAGGCCTGCGGGCGGCCGAAGATCGGCAAGGGGCCGTGCCCTTGCGGCAAGGGCTGATGCGGGCGCTGGTCACCGGGGCCGGCAAACGGCTGGGCCGCGCCATGGCGCTGCGGCTGGCCGAGCGCGGCCACGATGTCGCGGTGCATTACGCGCATTCCGCCGCCGAGGCGGAGGAGGTCGTGGCCGAAATCCGCGCGATGGGCCGCCGGGCGGAGGCTTTGCACGCCGATCTGCTGGACGAGGCGCAGACCGTCCCGCTGATCGCCCGGGCGGCGGCGGCGCTGGACGGACCGCTGAGCGTGCTGGTCAACAATGCCTCGATCTTCGAGTATGACAATATCGCCACCGCCACCCGCAAAAGCTGGGACCGGCATATGGAATCGAACCTGCGCGCGCCTTTCGTGCTGACGCAAGGCTTCGCGGCCCAGGTGCCGCCGCCGGTGGCGGACGAGAGTGGCGAGCCGCTGGCGCAGGGCCTGATCGTCAATATGATCGACCAGCGGGTGCAGAAGCTGACGCCCGAGTTCATGACCTATACGCTGGCCAAGATGGGCCTCTGGGCGCTGACCCGGACGGCGGCGCAGGCGCTGGCGCCGGGGGTGCGGGTCAATGCCATCGGCCCCGGCCCGACCCTGCGCGGCGGCCGGCAAAGCGAGGCGCATTTCGCGCGCCAGCGCGCGGCGACGATCCTGCAACGCGGATCGAACCCGTCCGACATCCTGCGGGCGCTGGATTTTTTCCTCGACAGCCCCGGCGTCACCGGCCAGATCCTGTGCACCGATGGCGGCCAGCACCTTGGCTGGCAGACCCCCGATGTGCTTGGCGTCGAGTGACGCAGGGTCCGTTTTTCGTCTGTAGGGCGAGTTCGCGACAGAAGTTGTCCACCTCAACCGCAACAGTCACGCAAGTGTTACAGAAAGCCCTGCGTTTTCAGGCATTTGCCGATGGATCAAAATTCTTCCTATATTTTTCAGCAACTTATGATTTCGCCTAAAAAATGTGCGTCTCAAGGAAGCGGGCTGAAAACAAAGGAAATTCCGCCATGGCGAAATCTTCTCCGCAGGGTTATCCACAGAAACGGTGGACAGCTTCTCGCTTGCCTGCGTCCTCCGGCTGTTGCAGCCAGAGCGGGGAATCGATGACACGCGAAAAGAGGTTTCCGTGACCGAGGACACGCCCCCGCCGGAACTGCCCGCGCCCCCGCGGCGCGGTCATGCGGTGATCCAGGACTATCTGCGCACGCTGGACGGCTCGCCCGGCGTGTATCGGATGCTGGATGCGCAAAACCAGGTGCTTTACGTCGGCAAGGCAAGGAACCTGAAGGCGCGCGTGTCGAACTATGCTCGGCCGGGCAACCATTCGGGCCGGATCGCCCGGATGATCGCCGAGACGGCGAGCATGATGTTCCTGACCACGCGCACCGAGACCGAGGCGCTGCTGCTGGAACAGAACCTGATCAAGCAGCTGAAGCCGCGCTACAACGTGCTGTTGCGCGACGACAAATCGTTTCCGAACATCCTGATCAGCCACGAACATCCGTTTCCGCAGATCAAAAAGCATCGTGGCAAGAAGGCCGAAAAGGGCCGCTACTTCGGCCCTTTCGCCAGCGCGGGCGCGGTGAACCGCACGCTGAACCAGTTGCAGAAGGTGTTTCTGCTGCGCAACTGCTCGGATGCGATGTTCTCCAGCCGCACGCGGCCTTGCCTGCAATTCCAGATCAAGCGCTGCGCCGCCCCATGCGTGGGCCGCATCGACGAGGCGGACTACGGCGCCCTGGTCCATGACGCCGAACAGTTCCTCGAAGGCAAATCGACAAAGGTCCAGGCCGATCTGGCCGCCGAGATGGCTGCGGCCTCCGACGCGATGGAGTTCGAGCGCGCTGCGTCCTTGCGCGACCGGATCAAGGCGCTGACCGCAGTGCAGTCGAGCCAGGGCATCAATCCCGAGGGCGTGGCCGAGGCCGATGTGGTCGCCGTGCATCTGGACCAGGGCCAGGCCTGCGTGCAGATATTCTTCATCCGCGCGCATCAAAGCTGGGGGAACCGCGACTTCTATCCCCGCACCGGCTCGGGGGCCGAAGAGCCTGAAATCCTTGAGGCTTTCCTTGCGCAGTTCTATGACGACAAGGAACCGCCGCGCCTGATCCTGCTGTCGCATCCGCTGGACAACCCCGAACCGGTGGTTGAGCTTTTGTCCGACCGCGCGGGCCGCAAGGTCGAAATCGCCGTCCCGCAGCGGGGCGAAAAGGCGGAACTGGTGGAAAATGCGGCCCGCAACGCCCGCGAAAGCCTGGCCCGCAAGATGTCGGAAAGCGCCACGCAGAACAGACTGCTCTCCGGCCTCGCCGAAGCCTTTGAACTCGAAGCGCCGCCCCGCCGGATCGAGGTCTATGACAACAGCCATATCCAGGGCACCAACGCCGTGGGCGGCATGATCGTCGCCGGCCCCGACGGCTTCCTGAAATCGCAGTATCGCAAGTTCAACATCCGCAGCGAGGCCGGCACCCAGGGTGACGACTTCGGCATGATGAAAGAGGTGCTGACCCGCCGGTTCGAGCGTTTGCTGAAGGAAGACCCCGACCGCAAATCCGACGCCTGGCCCGACCTGCTGCTGATCGACGGCGGCGCGGGCCAGATCTCGGCGGTGGAAGAGATCATGACCGAACTCGGCGTCGACGATGTGCCATTCATCGGGGTGGCCAAGGGCATCGACCGCGATCAGGGCAAAGAGGAATTCTATCGCCCCGGCAGCCCGGCCTTCGCCCTGCCACGCAATTCGCCTGTCCTGTATTTCGTGCAGCGGCTGCGGGACGAGGCGCACCGTTGGGCAATCGGCGCGCATCGGGCGAAGCGGGCCAAGGCGGTCGGGATCACGCCGCTCGATGACATCCCCGGCATCGGGGCGACGCGCAAGCGCGCGCTGCTGGCGCATTTCGGATCGGCCAAGGCGGTGTCGCGCGCAGCCTTGCCCGATCTGATGGCGGTGGACGGAATTTCGGCCACCACGGCGCAGACCGTCTATGACTTCTTCCACACCGGCGGGTAACGCCGGTCAGGCCGAAAGCTCGGGCACCAGCTTGCGGAAATCCCGCAGGATCTGGGCATAATCCCCAACGGTAAATTCATAGGGCATTTCCAGCCGGAACTCCGTCACCTCCGGCAAAACCGGATCGCGGCGCAGGGCGTCGAGGATCTCATCCGTCGTTCCCACGATGTCTGGCAG
This sequence comes from Rhodobacterales bacterium, assembly GCA_015654855.1. GTDB lineage: Bacteria > Pseudomonadota > Alphaproteobacteria > Rhodobacterales > Rhodobacteraceae > JAATGA01. The sequence goes on along the minus strand of JAATGA010000144.1, from coordinate 7,782 downwards.
GAACATCGTCCGGCGCGGCCCGTTCGGCGCAAGGGTCCGGGGGGTGCGCGCCTCGACAAAGGCACGATAGCGGGCGCGGGTTTCCGCGTCGGCGCTGTCGGTCGGCAGGATCACCCGGCCAAGCGCCACGCGTCCTGCGGGGGTTGCCGTCTGTCGGAAAGTGGCGATCAGCGCCCCCTGAGTTTCCAAAAAGTCCTCGCTCGCCTCTGCCGTGATCACATTGCCGGTCAGCAGGTTCCAGCCGCCCCGCCCGGCCCATTCGGCCGAGCGTTGCGAGCCGCCGCCATACCAGAGCCGGTCGGTAAGCCCCGCCGCCACGGGCTGAAGACGTGGAACCTGGGCGCCGGCGGCATTGCCGGCCTCTGCCGTATCCGACAGGGGCCGGCTTTCCAGCGCGCGGCGCAGACGGTCGGCCTGGGCATAAGGCCCTTCGCCCTCGGGCCAGCGCGGCAGGAAATCGCCCAGAAGGTGCGCGAAGGGCGCAGGCCCCGCGCTGACACCCACGTTCAGCCGCCCCTTAGACAGGGCATCCACCGTCGCCAGATCCTCGGCCAGCCGGAACGGGTTCTCATATCCCAACTGGATCACCGCCGAACCCAGCCCGATCCGCCGCACCCTTTGCGATGCGGCGGCCAGGAAAGTCGCGGCGGAGGACACCCCGCGTTCAAGGTGCCTCTGCCGGATCCAGCCGCTGTCGTAGCCCAGATCCTCGCCCAGTTCGAACAGCCGCAGGGTTTCCTCAAGCCCCGTATGCGGATCGGCCTCGGCGTAGTTGCCGGGCAGCAGAAAGGCGAAATGGTCGACAGGCATGGGCGGGACTTTCCGGGTCGTTTCAGGCAAGGGTTCGGGGTCAGGACTTCGGCAGGCCCGGCGGGTTGACCCGCGATTCCGGGATCGCCTCGTCCGTCAGGCCCCAGCTTGCCAGCACCTTGCCATAGACGCCGCTTTCGATCTGCCCGTTCAGGGCGGCGGCAAAGGCGGGGGACAGGCCATTGCCCTTGACCGTGCCCACGGCGATTTCCGCCGTCAGCGGCCAGCCGCCGGAGAAGCTGCCCAGAAGCGTGCGGTCGTGGCGCAGCGCGTTCTTATAGGCCTCGGCGGCGTTCGGTCCGAAATAGGCATCCGCCCGGCCCGAGAACAGTGCAAGGTCCCGCGCCGCCTCGTCGTCGAAGTAAAGCAGTTCCGCCTCGGCAAGGCCCGCCTTCCGGTTCTCGGCATTCCAGGCCAGCAGGATCTGTTCCTGGTTGGTGCCCGATCCGACGATCAGCTTCAGCCCGGCGATGTCCTTCGGCCCGGCAATGGCGGCGACCTTGCTGTCCTTCGGCGCATAGAACCCCAGAAGGTCGCGGCGATAGGTGGCGAAGTCGAACTTCTCTTTCCGCGCTTCGGTCACCGTGACGTTCGAGATTACCGCATCGTATTTGCCCGAGGTCACGCCGAGCGGCCAGTCCGCCCAGGCCACGGCGACGATGTTCAGCTCCAGCCCAAGGCTGTCGGCGACAAGTTGCGCCACATCCGCCTCGGCGCCGATGGGGGTCGCATTGTCGGTGGCATAGACGCCGAAGGGCAGTTGCCAGGGGTTCGTCGCCACGGTCAGCTTGCCCGGCACGACGAATTTGTAGTCCTTCGGCAGCAGGTCGATGGCCGCCTGCACCTTTTCGGCGCGGATGCGGTTCGGCTGCTCCGGGCTGAGGTCCGGCTCGCTGCCGGCGGCCAGGGCGGCGAGGGGCAAAAGCCCGGCGGTCAGGGTCGCGGCCAGCAGGGCGCGCAATGGGGTCGGCAGGTTCATCTCAGTTCCTTTCAGCGGGTAAATCTGTCCCGGCGGCCTGAAACAGGCCGGTTCGGGCATGGGAGGAAGGCTGACCGGAATGCGCGCGTCCGGGGGAGAGGAGGGAACCGGAACCCCGCCCGCGCGCACCCCGGCCGTCAGAGGACGCGCGTCAGAAACGCCGCCGTGCGTGGATGCCGGGGATGGGTCAGCACCTCGGCCGGGCTGCCGGTTTCGATCACTCGCCCCTGTTCCATGAAGACTACGGTATCGGCGACCTCGCGGGCGAAGCCGATCTCATGGGTGACGATGACAAGGGTGATGCCCGAGCGGGCCAGTTCCTTGATCACCCCCAGCACCTCGCCCACCAGTTCGGGGTCGAGCGCCGAGGTCGGCTCGTCGAAGAGCAGGACCTTGGGTTTCAGCGCGAGTGTCCGGGCGATGGCGACGCGCTGCTGCTGACCGCCCGACAATTGCCGGGGATATGCGTTGGCCTTGTCGGCAAGGCCGATCCGCGCCAGCAGGTCCAGCGCCAGCCGGTTCGCCTGCGACCGCAGCAGGCCGCGCACGACCACCGGCGCCTCGGTGATGTTTTCCAGCACGGTCAGATGCGGGAAAAGGTTGAAACTTTGAAAGACCATGCCGACCTCGGTCCGCCGGCCGAGAATGTCGGCCTCTTTCAGTTCGTAAAGCGTATCGCCCTCGCGGCGATAGCCGATCAGCTCGCCGTCGATGGCGATAAAGCCCCGGTCGATGCTTTCCAGGTGGTTGATCGTGCGCAGCAGGGTGGATTTGCCCGAACCCGACGGCCCGAGGATCGCGGTGACACTGCCGGCCGGCAGCGAAAGGCTGACATCATCAAGGACCTTCAGGCTGCCGAAATGCCTGGTGACCGAGCGGATTTCCACCGCGCCGCCCGCGGGCAGGCGGGCCGACCAGTCGGAGGCGGGGGGCGCGACCTCTGCGACCGGCGCAGGCTGCGCGGGGGCCACCACCGGCGGGTGCAGCGGCACCAGGCCCAGCCGGGCAAAGGTCGCGCGGAAGGCGTTCGGCGGCAGGGTCCGCAGCGCGCCCCGGGCGTAATGCCGCTCGATATGATACTGGATCACCGACAGGACCGAGAGGATCACCAGATACCAGACCGTCGCGACCATCAGCAGCGGGATGACTTCGAGATTGCGGCGATAGATGATCTGGATCGTATAGAACAGCTCGGGCAGCGCGAGGATATAGACCATCGAGGTGCCCTTGGCCAAACCGATGATCTCGTTGAAGGCGGTGGGGATGATCGACCGCATCGCCTGGGGCAGGACGATCCGCCGCGCCTGATGCCCGCGCGGCAGGCCAAGCGCCGCCGCCGCCTCGTGCTGGCCCTGATCGACCGACAGGATGCCGCCCCGGATCACCTCGGCCGAAAAGGCGCCGAGGTTCAGGGTCAGGCCCAGGACAGCGGCGAGGAAGGGCGTGATCAGTTGGGTGGTCGGATGGCTCCAGAATGTGATCCCGGTGAAGGGTACGCCCAGGCTGACGGTTTCGTAAAGATAGCCGAGGTTGTTCAGAATCAGCAGCAGCACGATCAGCGGGATCGAGCGGAACAGCCAGATGAACCCCCAGGCGACCGCCACCAGCAAGGGCGAGGAGGACACCCGCGCCAGCGCCAACACCGTGCCGAGCGCGAAGCCGAAGACCGCCCCAAGCGCGGTCAGCAGCAGCGTCCGTCCGAGGCCGATCAGGACCGGCTCGGCCAGGAACCATTCGGCGAAGACGCCCCAACCCCAGCGGGGGTTGCCCAGCACCGAATTGGCCAGGGCGACGAGCAGGACGGCGGCGGCGAGCGTGCCGATCAGCCGCACCCGGTGCCGGGCCGGCACGACGCGCAGCCGGGCGAAATCCGTCGTCGGCGAGACGGCGGCGACCACAGGCGGGGGGGAGGGGCGCGCAGGCGGGGCTGCGGGGAAATCCGTCACGCTCATACCCGGCCCTCCGGGTGGGTATGGCGCTGCGCATGTTGGCCCGGCACGGTCCGGGCTTGTGCGGTCTGACCTTGCACCGCCTGACCGGGTGCGGCCTGCCCGGACGGGGTTTGGCCGGGAAAAGCCTGATCTTGCGGCGTCTGACCGGGCGCTGTCCGACCATGGGCCGTCTCGGTTTGCGCCGCATGGGATTGCACGCCGCCAGCCACAGCCGCCGCCTTTCCTGACGAAACCGCCAGGATCGCCGCCTCGCGCGAGGCGGCGGGCTGCTTCACCGGGGCGGTGCCGGGCTTGCCGGCCAGCAGGCCGATGTGTTTTTCAAATGGCAGGGTGCCATAAAGCTCGGTCGGCAGGGCCGGATCGAACAGCGGCCGGTAGGCGAGGCCGAGATACAGCCCCTTGGCCTCGGGCTGGCGAAAGCCGGTGGTCAGATAAAGCCGGGTGTAGCCGAGTTCGGCCGCCTGATCCTCCAGCGCCAGGACGATGCGGCGGGCCAGACCCTGGCGGCGCAGATCGCCCCGCGTCCAGATGCGTTTGAGTTCCGCCGTGGTCGCGTCATAGCGCATGAAGGCCCCGCCCGCGACGGCCTCTCCATCGCGCAGGATCAGCAGAAAGGCCCCGTCGGGCGGCGCGAAGGCCTCGGGCGGATATCGGAACACCTCGTCCCGCGCGCCGTTCGCGCTGAACAGTGTGCCGTAGCGCTCGTCGTATTCGCGGATCAGATCCTCGACCAAAGGTTGGGCCAGCGGATCGGTCGGGCTGGAATGCGCGATCTGGTCAGCCATTCTGCGGCTCTCCTGTCAGGAAGCGTTCGGCCAGCGCGACCCACAGGGTCGCGGCCGGGGCGATGATGTCGTCGTTGAAGCGGTATTCCGGGCTGTGCAGCGCCGCGCTGTCGCCATTGCCGGCGAAGACGAAGCTGCCGGGGCGGTGGTGCAGGTAGAAGGCGAAATCCTCGGATGCGGTGCGGGGGCGGAACCCCTCGGCCACCGCATCGGGGCCAAGCGTCCCGACCGCGATGGCGCGGATCAGCCGGGTCTCGGCGACAGAGTTGATCACCGCCGGAAACCCCTCGTGGTAATCCACTTGGGCCTCGGCTCCGAAGCCCGCGACGACATTGCGGAACAGATCGGGGATGCGGTCGCGCAACCGGGCGCGGACCTCGGGCGCATAGCTGCGCAGGGTCAGCTTCAGTTCGACCTCGGCGGGGATGACGTTCGACGCCTCGCCGCCATGGATGGAGCCGACGGTGACCACCGCCATCTCGCGCGGGTCGATATTGCGCGAGACCACGCTTTGCAGCGCGGCAATGGCATGAGAGGTCGCGACGATGGGGTCGATGGCCAGATGCGGCTCGGCCCCGTGGCCGCCTTTGCCGCGGACCCGCACGTCGATCTTGTCGACGGCGGCCATGGCCGGCCCCTCGACGAAGCCGAACTGTCCGGCAGGAAGTCCGGGCCAGTTGTGCAGGCCGAAGATCGCATCGACCGGAAACCGCTCGAACAGTCCTGCGTCGATCAACGCGCGGGCGCCCGCGCCGATCTCTTCCGCCGGCTGAAAGATCAGCCGCAGCGTGCCGGTGAAGTTACGGGTCCGCGCCAGATGCTCGGCGGCGGCCAGCAGGATGGTCGTATGCCCGTCATGCCCGCAGGCGTGCATCAGTCCCGGCACCCGGCTGGCGAAGGGCAGGCCCGTCGCCTCGGCGATCGGCAGGGCGTCGATGTCGGCGCGGATGCCGAGGCTGCGGCCAGGTCCGTTTTCCAACGTGGCGATCACCCCGGTTTCGGTCAGCCTTTCGACGCGCCAGCCCCAGCGGGCCAGCAGATCGGCGATGCGCAGGCTGGTGGCCTTTTCGCGAAAAGCCAGCTCGGGACTGGCATGGAATTCGTGGCGAAGGGCCACGAAATCCGCGATCCTTTCGGCAATATCCGACCGGGCGGCCCCGGCGGGGGTCGCGACGCTGGCTGCGATGTTCATGGCGCGTTTCCCCCCCTTGGGTGATGCCCTATCCGGCGCGGGCGGCCGGCGCGGGTGCGGCGGCATATCGGCTGGCCTTGCGCGGCAGGCCGAGGTGGTCGCGCAGGGTCTCGCCCTTCAGTTCGCGGGAATAGCGGCCGCGCGCCTCAAGCTCCGGGAGGACGAGGCGGATGAAATCCTCCAGCCCCTCGGCCGAGACGGCGAAGCCCAGGATGAACCCGTCGGCGGCACCCGCGTCGATCCAGCGGATCAGCTCGTTCGCGACCTCGGCCCCGGTGCCGAGGAAGGTCGGGCGCGGCGTCGCCTCGGCAAGCGCCACCTCTCGCAGGGTCTGGCCCCTGGCGCGGGCGGTTTCCTTGATCCGGTCGGTGGTCGAGCGGAAGGAATTGCGCCCGACCTCGCCCAGGTCCGGGAAGGGCGCGTCCAGGTCATATTGGCCGAAATCGTGGTGGTCGAAATAGCGGCCCAGATAAGCGATGGCCTCTTCGATGGTCAGCAGGTTCTGGATGGCGCGGTATTTCGCCTCGGCTGCCTCATGCGTTTCGGCGACGATGGGGGAGATACCGGGATAGATCTTTACCGCATCGCGCGACCGGCCATGGGCCTGGGCCGCATCCTTTACCCGGCGGGTGAAATCGCGGGTTTCCTCCAGCGTGGGGGAATTGGTGAAGACCGCATCGGCATATTTGCCGGCCAGCCCGATCCCGGCATCCGACGACCCCGCCTGAAAGATCACCGGCTGGCCCTGTTTCGACCGTGGCGCGTTCAGTGGTCCGGCCACCTGGAAGAACCGGCCCTTGTGGTTCAGCGGATGCAGCTTGTCGGGATCGAAGAACTGTCCTGCCTCGCGGTCGCGGATCACGGCATCATCATCCCAACTGTCCCACAGCCCCTGCGTCACGGCCAGATATTCATCCGCGATCTCATACCGCAGGGCATGGTCGGGATGCGGGCGGGAATAGTTCAGCGCCGTTCCCTCCAGCGGCGTCGTGACCACATTCCACCCCGCGCGCCCGCCCGAGATCAGGTCCAGCGAGGCGAACTGCCGCGCCACGGTGAACGGGTCGGAGTATGAGGTGGAGACCGTGCCCGCGAGGCCGATCTTCGTCGTCGCCCCGGCGAGAGCCGACAGGATGGTCAGCGGCTCGAATCGGTTCAGGAAGTGCGGGATCGACTTTTCGTTGATGTAAAGCCCGTCCGCCACGAAGGCGAAGGCGATGCCCGCACCTTCCGCCTTGCGCGCCTGGTCGATATAGAAGCTGAGGTTCACGCTGGCGTCGGCGGGCCCGGAGGCATGCTTCCATGCGTTCATGTGGCCGCCCGGCCCATGCAGCATGATCCCGAAGCTGAGCTGTTTCGCGGTCATTCCCGGCCTCCTCAGGCGGCGATGCGCAGGGCGGACTGCGCGATCAGTTCGATGGATTTCAGCCGGGGTTCGACCTCGGCGACGGGCTGGTCGATGATGAATTCCCCGACCCCCAGATCGGTCTGAAGCGCGGTCAGCGCCTCGCGCACATCGGCGCCGGTGCCGGCGATCACGGTCGGGCGGCGGTGGTGGAGCCGATAATCGGCCTGGCCGTATTGCCGGGCGTATTCGACGGCCGCCGCCTCGTCGGGCAGGTTCACGGAATGGCCATCGGGAAACTCGACCTTGACGAAGGCTAGGCCCGCCACCCGATCCTCGGCCTCGGTCCGCGAGGGGGCGGCGAAGGCCGCGACCGCCAGGATCGGGCGATGCCCCGCGATGGCCTGATAGGCATCGAGCGCCGCCAGCGTCCGGTCGCGGTCGCCGTCCTGATGCCCGGCATGGACGAAACCCCAGCCAAGACGCGCCGCCTGCTCTGCGCTGGCGACGCTGCCGCCCAGAAGCAGCGGCTCGACCGGCTGCTCGGGGCGCGGCTGGATCTCGGCGTCGCGCAACGGTCCCTTCAGCCAGGCGTCGAGTTCGGTGAGTTTGCGATCAAGGTCGCGGGCGCTTCCGGCCGCCAGCTCGGCCTGAAGCGCCCGCGTCGCCGTCGGAAGCCCGCCCGGCGATTTCCCGATGCCCAGATCCACCCGCCCCGG
>JAATGA010000319.1 GCA_015654855.1 Rhodobacterales bacterium | reverse complement strand
CGAGTTCCGGGGCATAGTGCACCCGCAGCATCAGCATGTCGAAGCCGGTCAGGACGGTGTGGAAGTTGTCGTCGTTGAAGACCGAATCCGGCAGGCGATACAGGTCGTTCAGCGGACCCATGGCCTGGGCCACCTCTTCATGCAGGCAATCGCGGATTTCCTGCGGCGAGGTGTCCGAGGGCACGAAGACCCGCGCATGGTCGCGCCGGCGCAGATAGGTCCAGTCGAAATCGGCGTTCTGCCGCTCGGTGCGGTATTGCTCGAAAGACGTGGCGTTCGGCACCACGAAGCAGGCGGCGTTCGGCACGGCGCGGCGCAACTCGGCGCGGGTATGGAATTCGATGGCGATCGAGGGCTTCACCCCCCGCGGCGCGAGCGAGACGTCGAGCCCCGCCTCATTGCGCAGCCGGCCGATCAGCCGTTGCAGATCGGGCAGGACCGAGGCCGGCACATCGCCCGCGAGGCCGATGGTGATCGGCCCGTCGAACCGGGTCAGGACCGGTAGCGCCCGGCCGCTTTCCATGCGGAATTCGAGGTCCAGCACATCCTGCGCCATCTCGGCGTTCGACCGCAGCGGGCGTCCGGCGCCGGTGCCGGTGAAGCCCTCCATCGCCGGCAGGGCGAAGCCCGAGACCTCAGCGGCGGGGCCGCGCCGCGTCACATCGGCGGTCTGGGTGGCGGTGCAGGCGGCAAGCCCGATCAGGGCCGCGAGCGGGATGAAACGCATGGTTCTGGCAGCTTTCTTTCAGGCCCGGGCCCTGCGGACGGACAGGCCGCCGCAGGACCCCGGCAATCGGAGCCGGACCCTTCGGTGCCCCCGCACCTCGGATCCGTGTTTCAGCGGAACCGCCGCGCCTGGCGCGCGGTCCTGCCGGTGTTCCCGGAACGACACCCGTGTCGGAATCCCCTTCGGCGAGCAGACGTGCGAAGGCAAAGCCACGGCGGCCGGGCAGGGCCTGCCACAGTCCGGCGGTCTCCGCGGCAGATGCGGCACCTTTCGGACATGCGGAGTGATGTGGCTTCATGGATCACCAGACGAGACGGGTTGCCGTTCCGATAAGGAACAGGCGCCGAATGTCGGTATCGGGGCGGCACTGTGTCAATCTTTTGGATTCCACCCGTTTCGGGCGAGTCTAGGACTGGCGGGGGGAATCGGTCACGAACGCTAACGATTGCGTAAAGGGCATCACGTAATATTTCTGAATATTTCAAAAATATGTATTAGCGTGATGATATTGTGTCGAAACTATGGCCAAACTCTGGCGAAATCGCCCGATTCGGGATTCGTCCACAGGGTTTTCCACACGCGCGACGCGAGCGCGAAAGTCGCCCTCAGCGCCCCGAACGCGCCATAAAGGCCAGGCGCTCGAACAGATGCACATCCTGCTCGTTCTTCAAAAGCGCCCCGTGCAGACGCGGCAGGATCTCTTTCGGATCGCGCTTCAGATCGGCCGACGACAGATCCTCGGCCAGCAGCAGCTTCAGCCAGTCCAGCATTTCCGAGGTCGAGGGCTTTTTCTTCAGCCCCGGCGTTTCGCGGATGGCGAAGAACTGGCGCAAGGCCTCCGCCAGCAGATCCTCGCGGATGCGGGGGAAGTGCAGCCGGACGATGGCGGCAAGCTGATCCGGCTCGGGAAAGCGGATGTAGTGAAAGAAGCAGCGCCGCAGAAAGGCGTCGGGCAGGTCCTTCTCGTTGTTCGAGGTCAGGACCACCACCGGGCGATGCCGGGCGCGGACGGTCTGGCCCGTCTCATAGACGTGGAACTCCATCCGGTCGAGTTCTTGCAGCAGGTCGTTGGGAAACTCGATGTCGGCCTTGTCGATCTCGTCGATCAGCAGCACGATCTTGGTCTCCGCGTCGAAGGCCTGCCACAGCTTGCCCTTGCGGATGTAGTGCGACACGTCGTGGACGCGTTCCTCGCCCAACTGGCTGTCGCGCAGCCGGCTGACGGCATCGTATTCATACAGACCCTGCTGCGCGCGCGTGGTCGACTTCACCCCCCATTCGATCAGCGGCAGGTCCAGCGAGGCCGCGATCTGTCGCGCGAGTTCGGTCTTGCCGGTCCCGGGTTCCCCCTTGACCAGCAGGGGGCGTTCCAGCGTGACGGCGGCATTGACCGCCAGCGTCAGATCGGGCGGCGCGAGATAGCTGTCGGTCGAAGAGAATTTCATGGCGGGACCTGGGGGATATGAAACGGGGCCAGGGAATGGCGGGGCCGTTCGGGCGGTAATTCGGGCCGGGCGGGGCGGGCGGGCGACCCGCGAGGGGGCCATCGCGGGGGCGGTCCCGGACCGCCTCCGAAAATGTGGTAACCGCTAGTGACAATCCTCTGCAACTGCATTATGGGGTCTCGCAATCAGGAGGGCCTCATGACAGAAGGACACCTGTCGGGGCGTTCCGGCAACAGCGAGAGAGCGTCGATGAAGCCCGAGGTGTTT
>JAATGA010000238.1 GCA_015654855.1 Rhodobacterales bacterium | reverse complement strand
GGGGCCGCTTTGACCGCACGCCCCCCTCACGACAGACCCCAGTTCGTCGCCAACCGCAAGTTGATCCCAGGGAAGTTCTAAGGCCTTCGCCCCGGGCGGCAAGAAAATTCTGCGTTGCCGCCCGGGGTGAAGGCAGGGCTTCGCCAGGGCCGCGATCTTGTGCGGCGACCATGGCGGATTCCCTGGCCGTGAGGCGGTGCCAGGCCCGCCCCGCGACCGCGGACACCACCAGGCGGGCACCGCGCGACCCGGCTTCCCTTCGCCCCGGCGCCGTCCTATGGTCGGCCCCGATCCCGCAAGGCATGGAGGCACCGATGGCCCTGGTATTCGTGCAGTTCCGCTGCACCCCCGGCAAGACCTACGAGGTGGCCGACGCGATCTGGGACCGCGAGGTGGTCAGCGAGCTTTACTCGACCAGCGGCGATTTCGACCTGATGGCCAAGATCTATATCCCCGAGGGCGAGGATACCGGCCATTATCTGTCGCAGCGGCTGTTCGATATTCCACATATCGTGCAGACGCTGACGACCATGACCTTCCGCGCCTTCTGATCGCCCATGACCCTTGCCGCAGCCGAAACCTTCTCGCGCCATGCCGCAGGCTACGACGCCGCCCGCCGCCGGCTGATCCCGCCGTTCGAGGCGTTTTACGGCGCGGGGACGGAGTTTCTGGCCGAACTGACCGGCCCCCTGCGGGTGCTGGACCTCGGCGCGGGAACCGGCCTGTTTTCCGGCATCGTCAAGGCGCGCTTTCCCGATGCGGAAATCCTGCTGACCGACGCCTCGGCCGCCATGCTCGACCGCGCCCGCGAGCGGTTCGCCGGCACACCCGGCATGGATTTCGCCGTTGCCGACATGACCGGCCCGCTGCCCGAGGGTCCGTGGGATGCGGTGATCTCGGCCCTTGCGATCCATCACCTGCCGCATGAGGACAAGCGCGCGCTTTTCGCCCGGATCCACACGGGGCTGAAGCCCGGCGGCTGGTTCGTCAATGCCGAGCAGGTGCTCGGCCCCGATGCGGAAACCGAGGCGCGCTATGTCCGCATGTGGCACCGCGAGATCCGCGCCCTCGGTGCCGGCGAGGACGAGATCGCGGCCGCCGCCGAGCGGATGCGCCACGACATCTGCGCGCCGGTGGAGGATCAGCTCGACTGGCTGCGCGCGGCAGGCTTTGCCGCGGTCGACTGCCCGTTCCGCCACTGGCGCTTTGCCGTCCTGGTGGCCCGCGCCTGACGCGCGTGCCCGGAGCGCCTTACGCGGCACCCCGGCGGACGAGCAGAAACCTCCGACGGTGGCCGCGTTCGGTCGCAAACCTGTGTCCCGCGCCCGGACCCGGCCGGACGCACCGCCTCCGGGTTTCCCGGCCGTCCGTGCCCGCCGCCCCTGCCTTCCAGGCGGGGGTTGCGGGGCCGCGCGGCCTTGCGCTATAGGCAGCACACACCAGTCAGACGGATAGAGAGGGTCTCATGGCAGGCCATTCCAAATGGGCGAACATTCAACACCGCAAGGGCAAGCAGGACGCCCTTCGGTCGAAGATGTTCTCGAAGCTTTCGAAAGAAATCACCGTCGCCGCCAAGATGGGCGACCCCGACCCGGAAAAGAACCCGCGTCTGCGGCTGGCGGTCAAGGCCGCCAAGGCCACGTCGATGCCCAAGGACGTGATCGACCGCGCGATCAAGAAATCGCAGATGGGCGACGCGGCGGATTATTCTGAGATCCGGTATGAGGGTTACGGGCCGAACGGCATCGCCATCATCGTCGAGGCGCTGACCGACAACCTGAACCGCACCGCATCGAACGTGCGCAGCTATTTCACCAAATCGGGCGGCAACCTCGGGCAAAGCGGCTCGGTCAGCCACGGGTTCGACCGGGTGGGCGAGATCACTTATCCCGCCGACGCGGGCGACGCCGATACGGTTATGATGGCAGCCCTCGAGGCCGGGGCGGACGACGTGGAATCCGACGAGGAAGGTCACTGGATCTATACCTCGCTGGAAGGTCTGTCCGATGTCTCGGACGCGCTGGAAAAGGCGCTTGGCGAGGCGACCGAGGTCAAGCTGATCTGGAAACCCCAGACCACGACCGAGGTCGATCTTGAGACCGCGCAAAAGCTGATGCGCCTGATCGACACGCTGGAAGAGGATGACGACGTGCAGTCCGTCACCCATAACTTCGACATGTCGGAAGAGGTCGCGGCGGCGCTGTGATCATTGCGCCCTGCCTGAGGGCGGGGTTCTGCGGCGGCCTTCGCGGGGGTTTTGCACCCCCGCACCCCCGCAGGATATTTGTGCAGAGAGGATGCGGGCGCGCAAAGGCGGGCCCTTTTTCTTTGCGCGCGGGTGCCGTCGTGTTTTCGCGGCAGGTGCCCCGGTGGCGCGGATCGTGCATGTGAAAGCGCCTCTGCGGCAGGCCGTGCAGGCCGCCTTCGCCCGGGCGGGGACCGCATCGGATTGAGACGATCGTCAGCTTGAAGGGTTCCGTCTCCACCTGGTCGGGATACGGGGTGGCAGGAGAAAGGGCCGGATTCTGCCCGGCCCTGTCCTGTCAGGCGGCTTTCGAGACCAGAAGCTTGTCGATGCGGCGGTCGTCGAGGTCGATGACCTCGATCCGCCAGCCGGAGACGGTGACGTGATCCCCCAGTTTCGGCAGTTGGCCAAGCTGGTTCAGCACCAGGCCCGCGACGGTTTCGTAATCGCCCGCCTCTTCCCGCCGGATAGAAAGGCGGTCGCAGAATTCATCCGCCGGCATCCAGCCCGAGACCAGCATCGAGCCGTCCTCGCGGTCAACCAGGGCCGGCTCTTCGCCCACCTGTTCCTGGAAGGTGCCGGTGATCGCCTCAAGGATGTCGCCCGTGGTGATCAGCCCCTCGAAAGAGCCGTATTCGTCGTAGACCAGCGCCATATGGTTGGGCGAGGCCCGCAGGATCTCGATCACGTCGATGGAATCGGCGTGTTCCGAAACGATGGGCACCTCGCGCACGAGGCTTGCCACGTCAAGCGGCTTGCCCCCCGCCATGGCGGCGAAGGCGTCGGTAAGGTAGAGCACGCCCAGCACGTCGTCGCCGCGCCGCACCGGAATGCGGGGCCGCGCGATCCGGCGGATTTCCGACAGGATCTTCGTCTGCGGATCGTCGAGGTCGATCATCTCGACATCGCGGCGTGGCGTCATCAGCGCCCGGGCCGAGCGGTCGGCAAGCCGCATGACGCCCGACATCATCTCCTGCTCTTCATCCTCGATCACGCCTTCGGTGCGGGCCTCGGCAAGCAGGGTGCGGACCTCTTCCTCGGTGACCTTCGCACCGCCCTCGTCCTTGACGCCGAGAAGGAACAGCACCGCCTTGCCCGACAGATCGAGAAACCAGACAATGGGCGCGCCGATCCGCGACACCCAGGTCATCGGCACGGCGGCGCGCGCGGCGACCGCCTCGGGGTTCTTCAGCGCGATCTGCTTGGGCGCAAGTTCGCCGATAATCAGCGACAGATAGGTCAGCAGAACGACCACGCCGCCGACGCCAAGGGTGCTGGCCCATTCGGGGTCAACCCCGCGCGCGGCAAGGAAGGCGGCCAGACGGGTGCCGAGCGTGGCACCGGAAAAGGCGCCCGACAGAACGCCCACAAGGGTGATGCCGATCTGGACGGTGGAGAGAAAGCGGCCCGGGTTTTCGGCAAGGCGCATGGCCGCTGCCGCCCCTGCGCTGCCCTGATCTGCAAGGGATTTGAGCCTTGCGGGGCGGGATGAAACCACGGCCAGTTCGGACATGGCGAGGGCGCCGTTCAGAAGGATAAGAAAGGCGACGATCGATAGCTCTACGAGCACGGGGTGAAAGACCTCAGCAGGACCCCGTCATGCGGGGACCTCCATTGAATGCAGGGAATTTAGCGGGATTGAAAGAGCCGAGGTCGCAAAACGCCGTCGGGTGGCCGAATTGTCCCGCTGATCGGAGGTGCGGTGCCGGATTTCCGGCCGATGTGCACCTGCAAAATGCGCCCCCGGGGCAGCCAAAGCAAAAGGGCGCGACAGCCGCGCCCTTCACGCTGGTGTCGTGGCAGGTGCCGGCCTCAGACCGAAAGGCAGATATATTTCAGTTCCATGAAATCTTCGATTCCATGGTGGCTGCCCTCGCGGCCAAGGCCGGATTGCTTCACCCCGCCGAAAGGCGCGACCTCGGTCGAGATCAGGCCGGTGTTCACGCCGACGATGCCGTATTCCAGCGCCTCTTGCACGCGGGTGATGCGGCCGATGTCGCGGGCGTAGAAATAGGAGGCAAGGCCGAAGATCGTGTCATTGGCGTAAGCAATGACCTCTTCCTCGGTGTCGAACCGGAACAGCGGCGCGACCGGGCCGAAGGTTTCGTCCTGCGACACGATCATGGCTTGCGTCACGCCGGTCAGGATCGTCGGCTCGAAGAACGTGCCGCCGAGTGCATGGGGATGCCCGCCGGCGGCGATCTTCGCGCCCTTGGATACCGCATCGGCAATGTGTTCTTCGACCTTTTTCACCGCCTTGGGCGTGATCAGGGGGCCGAACTCGGTGCCGGGGGTCAGGCCGTCGCCGACTTTGGCCTTTGCGATCGCCTCGCCCAGTTTCGCGGCGAAGGCGTCATAGACCCCGGCCTGCACATAGATGCGGTTGGCGCAGACACAGGTCTGGCCGTTGTTGCGGAACTTCGACGCCATGGCGCCGGCGACCGCGGCATCGAGATCGGCATCGTCGAAGACGATGAAGGGCGCGTTGCCGCCAAGCTCCATCGAGCATTTCATCACCTGATCCGCCGCCTGCGCCAGCAGGATGCGGCCAACCTGCGTCGAGCCGGTGAAGGTCAGCTTGCGGACCTTCGGGTTCTCGCAGAACTCCTTG